>NZ_MKTM01000011.1:0-14609 GCF_001898245.1 Flavobacterium sp. 40-81 | reverse complement strand
TTTAATGATGAAAACACCTAATTTTATACATGAAAAAACCAGCCAGGTAAGCCTGACTGGTTAATATATTTTTATTCTAAAATCTGTCAACCTATTTTAGGACGACTCATTGTTTTAACGTGATAATTGCTTTTAAAATGTTTTCCGACAGATTGGTCAGCCAGATCAGCTGCTCGATAACCAGCTGGGATTCTTCCAGCTGCAGGCGGAAATCCTCATCATCCGTAACGGCTTCGTGCAATTCCCTGGCCCGGATGCTTTTTAATTCTGAAAAACTGATTTCCAGGCGTTTCTTTTCATCTTCTGTTAAGGAAACAATATCTTTTTTATTGTTCAGTATCGCTATCGCCTGATCCAGATTCCGCACCACGGTATTCACCACGATATTAAAGGCTTCGGAAGCTTTGGTTGTTTTGTGGGATTGTACATAGGTCCCTATGGAAGCAAGCGAAGACAGTAACGTGTGATTCAGTACCGCCAGCTTAAAAACCTGCGATTTCTGCCGTTGTTTCGATTTGGGTTCCTGTATCATACGCTGGAATGAAGCCATCAGGTTCCCGATCTCAATAAAAGCATGCTTTCGGGCCAGTTTATACGAAGTGGTAACTTCCCCTTTCTGATTGTAAAAAACGGCAATTTCTTTCAGGTAATCCCTGTTTGCTGCAATTGCCTTTTCCAGAAAAGTACGCACATTTAAAAACTCCCACGAAGGCCATAGCAGGTAACTTGCCGTAAACGAAAGTACCGCGCCTACCAGGGTATCTAAAATACGGTATTGGATCACTTCGTTCACATTGGGCGTTAGTATTCCGTAAATAAAAATCACATACATGGTCACAAAAGTGGCGCCAATCTTATAATTCGTATTCGAAAAAGTGAAGCCCAGCAGCATCGAAATAATCGATAAAACCCCTAAAGCAGTATGATTGTTCGTTATGTATAAAAAGCCGAAAGCAATCACTCCGCCGATAACGGTTCCCAGAATACGTTCAATAGACCGCTGTTTCGTCAGGCCATATCCGGGACGCATGATAACCACTATTGTTAACAATATCCAGTAAACATTCTGGAACGGAAGAAAACGGCCGATAATGTAGCCCAGCAGCAGCGTAATGGTCATACGAAGCGCATGGCGGAAAAAAGTAGAGGAAAAACTCAGGTTTTCCACTAAAGTATTCCAGCGGTAATTTTGCGGCGTTAAGAATTTTTCAATGTCCTTATTCCTGTTTTTATAATCCTGGAGATTAATATTGATGGAACCGGAGAAAACCCGTTCCAGTGTCTTGATCTTTTCAATCTGTCTTTCGGCATAATGCAGCATGTTGGTGAGCATTAAAACACCTTCATAGGCATTTTCCTTACCAAGCGTTTTTTCATAATTGGCAATGACGCGTTCCAGCGCTTCAAGGTCTTCCTGTAATGAATGCCGGGAAGTGTATTTTGAGCCGTTTTCGATGCTTTTTGCAATTTTTTTCAGGCTGGCAGCAAGATTATACGCCAGGTTTTGGTAAGTAGCCAGTACCTTTTGGTGGGCAGCAAATTTTTTATGCAGCTTGTCGTAATCAAAAGAAGTCGAAAGCGCTAATTCCAGGATATCCACCATGGTGGTAAAGACAATCAGCATTTTCCGGTTGTGATTGGAGTTACTGGAACTGCTTTGCGCGCCAATTAAAAACTCCCTCAGGTTTTCGTGTATCGTATTGATCTCTACCTGCAGGTGCAGCTGTTTCTCAATGATCTTGGATTTATTGGCATCAATATTCCACAAATCCCCTCGCAGTTTCAGGTATTTTGATGTCAGCCGGATACAATCAACCGTCAGTAATTCAACATAACGTTTGGGCCGTATAAAATAGAAAAGCAGGGAAATAAGAATATAAAATAACCCTCCGGCAGCAATCCAGGTACTGTGTACGATCAGATCCCAGCCTTTGTAATCATGGCTGAAAGCCAGGGCTATTGCAATTAAACCCGAAAACGAAACCAGGTTGGCACGCTGGCCGTAAGCCGATAACATCGAAAGGAAAAAGAGCGAAAAAGCCATGACCGGATACAATATCCACGGGTGCGAACTGCAGGCGCTGATGAGCAAAGTACATCCGGCGGCTAATAGAACAGCGACGAGTAAACCGTTGATTTTGTGTTTTAAATTACCGTGAATATCACTGGGGAAAGCGAGTATGGCACCCAAAGCAACGGTAAAACCGATATTGAAATACCCCAGATTGGCTAAAGCTAAAAACGGGATTACGGCGGCAAGCGTTACTTTTATGGCATTGGTGAAATTGGTGCTGTCTATGAATTTTCTGATTTGATATAGCATCGTCACGGTGTTAAAAACAAAGGTAGAAAATGTAAAAAAAGTAGGAGTAAAATTAAGAAGGATTTTGCAAAAAAACGGTTAAAAAAAGCCAAAACAAAAGAATACATCCTGCAATGTGTATTTTTTCATTACTTTTGCGCTCGAATTAAAAGTCTTTTAAAAGAGGTTTAATTCTTTTTGAATCCTTATAAATTAAAAACAATGATTTTACCTATTATTGGATACGGAGATCCCGTTTTGCGTAAAGTATGTGAAGAAGTTTCAAAAGATTATCCGAATCTGAAAGGAACCATTGCAAGCATGTACGATACCATGTATAATGCTTATGGCGTTGGTTTGGCAGCACCACAGGTAGGGCTGGCTATTCGTATGTTTATTATAGATTGCGAACCGTTCAGTGATAGTGAAGACCTTACACAGGAAGAACAGGAAATTTTGAAAAACTTCAGAAAAACATTCATCAACGCCAAAATTGTAAAAGAAGAAGGCGAAGAATGGGGCTTTAACGAAGGCTGTCTGAGTATTCCGGATGTAAGAGAAGATGTTTTCCGCAAAGAAAAAATCACTATTGAATATTACGACGAAGAATTTAACAAGCATACAGACGTTTACGACGGATTGATTGCCAGAGTTATTCAGCATGAATATGATCATATTGAAGGAATTCTTTTTACCGACAGAATATCATCGTTAAAAAAGCGATTAATCTCTAAGAAATTACAAAACATCATGGAAGGAAAAACTCGTCCGGATTATAAAATGAAATTTATTGCCAAAAAAGGGCGATAATTTTTGTTTTTCAAATCAAAGATTAGATATTTGTCTTCCTCTAAAAAAAATAATATAAAAATGAGTATCGAAAGAATATTAGCAATTTCAGGAAAACCGGGTTTATACGCGTTAAAACTACAAACAAGAACAGGATTTGTTGCCGAGTCATTACTTGACGGTAAAAGAATCACGGTAGGATTGCGCAGTAATGTGAGTTTATTATCGGAAATTTCAATTTATACATATGAAGGAGAAGTTCGTCTGGCTGAAGTTTTCAGAGCTATTGCTGAAAAAGAAGATAACGGACCGGCACTTTCTCATAAAGAAGATAATGCAAAATTAGAATCATACTTTAGAGAAGTTTTACCACAATTTGATGAAGACAGAGTATATGCTTCCGACATCAAAAAGGTGTTAAACTGGTACAATATGTTACAGGCTAAAGGATTGGTTTCTAAAGACGCTCCTGCAGAAGTGGAAGCTACAACAGAAGAAACAGCTACAGAAGAATAAAATTCTGAAAAGTACCTTATAAATAATCCTGCCTTCGGGCGGGATTTCTTATTTTTACACAAATTCTAAAGCAATGAACACACGTCAATTACAACTGGATGCTTTCAGCCGGTTACTCGATATCATGGAAGACTTAAGAGCGCAGTGTCCGTGGGATAAAAAGCAAACCATGGAAAGCCTGCGGCACCTTACCATTGAGGAAGTTTACGAACTGGGCGATGCCATTCTGGATAATGATCTGGACGAAATCAAAAAAGAATTGGGTGATGTATTGCTGCACATTGTTTTCTATTCCAAAATTGGCAGTGAAAAAGGCGCTTTCGATATAGCCGATGTTGCGAACTCCATTTCCGACAAGCTCATAGAGCGCCATCCGCATATTTACGGCGATGTGGTTGTGGAAAATGAAGAACAGGTAAAACAAAACTGGGAAAAACTAAAGCTCAAAGAAGGCAAAAAATCCGTTTTGGAAGGCGTGCCTAAAAGCCTGCCGGCCTTAGTGAAAGCCAGCCGCATTCAGGATAAAGTGAAAGGCGTTGGATTTGACTGGGAAGAACCGCATCAGGTTTGGGAAAAAGTACAGGAAGAATTAGAAGAACTGCAGGTGGAAGTTGCGAAAGCCGATCAGGATAAAATCGAATCGGAGTTTGGTGACGTACTGTTTTCGATGATCAATTACGCCCGCTTTTTAAACGTAAATCCGGAAGATGCTCTGGAAAGAACCAATAAGAAATTTATAAAACGCTTTCAGTACCTGGAAAGTAAAGCCGGTGAAATGGGCAAGCCTTTGGCAGACATGACCTTAGCCGAAATGGACGTTTTCTGGGAAGAAGCTAAAAAATTATAAAATGATAGCCCAAACACCCGAACCGCCGTATTATGCCGTTATTTTTACTTCCGAAAGAACCGCTCTCGAAGAGGGTTATGAAGAAACGGCCAGCCGGATGGTGGCTCTGGCAAAGGAACAGCCGGGATTTTTAGGAGTGGAATCCTCCAGAACAGAAATAGGAATTACCGTTTCCTATTGGAAAGATCTGGAAGCGATAAAGCACTGGAAAATGAATATGGAACACAGTGTTGCCAGGGCAAAAGGAAGAACCGACTGGTATAGTACTTTTAAAGTGCGCATTGCCAAAGTGGAACGCGACTATGAATTTGAAAAATAAACCAACGATTAAAAATGAATAAAATTACCCTGCTGTTTGTAATGATGGCAAATTTAGTTTTGGCTCAGAAACCGATAACCGTAGCCGAAATAACCTTAAAAATAAAACCCGATTCCTCCGAAGAATTGCTGTACGGATTTGCAGAAGGGGACCAGCTGCTGTTCACTTTTGAAGAAGATAATAACAAAAAGATCGGCGAAGTTGCCGTTTCGGAATTTCCGGACGTAGTCAAATTCAGGACAATAGATACCAAAAAAGTAAAAAAACAGCTGATAACGGTAAATCATAAAGCCGTTTTTAAATTTCTGTTTAAAAACAGCGATGCCGAAGAAAAACTGGCAAAAGTACTTATCCAGCGTATTCCGGCTGCGGAAGAAACCAAAAACTTCACTACCACGGTAAAATGGGTAACGGAACAGGATACTACCTGGAATTCGTTTACGAAAGATGTCGTAACCGGCTATGATACGTTATTGGTGCAGAAAACCAGAAAGGTCGTAACCTACGAAAAGAAATATGAAGAAATGGTTTTGGATAAAAGCCAGCGGGTGAATGCAAAAACCAGCCTGGATGCGAGCCAGTCAAGCGTTTTTTTCAGCCTGCCCAACAATGCTGTTACCGCTAACGAAACCAAAAAAGTGGTAGCCTGGGCATACTGGGTTGGCGTAGGAAAAGAAAGTAATGACTATTGGCAGCAAAACCGCAAGATGATTGTGGGCGCTGTTCAGGGAGCAACGACCATTTTTACCAGTCCGTTAGGTGGAATTGCCGCCGGAGCAGTGACCAATCTGGCTTTGCCGTCTATTGGTGAAGACGTGGAATATGCATTGGTAAATGAAGAAAACAAAAAACTGTTTTTACAGGACAAGCCTATTAAATCCTATGATTTTGGCAGGGGTGTAGCCACCTTTAAGCGCTTTACCGAATCGGGGATGCTGCAGGGAAAATTCTATGTAATGCTTAAAAATGATAACTATGTGCAGCCAATCGATGTGAATGTAAAAGTATCGGCTATAGTAGAGCATAAGAAGTTTAAAGACGAAACGTTTATGGACAGGCAGATCAACCCGAAATATGGCAAAAAAATCATCACCGAACCGAATATCGTTACCCGTAAATTCCCGGCCACATTCGATTATAAAAGAAAATAAGGCTGTTTTTTTAAGACAGTTCCAGGCAATAAAAAAGGCTAAAATTCAATGGATTTTAGCCTTTTTTATGGTATTTATCAGATCTTTTTGAGGACAATGATGCCGTTATGGCCGCCAAAACCAAAAGCATTGCTCATGACGGCAGTTACCTTTTTCTCAATGGCAGTATTGGCAACAATATGAATATCGCCCGGGATATTTTTATCCGGTTCGTGCAGGTTAATGGTAGCCGGAATAATATTGTGATTAATGGCTTTTATAGACAGGATCGCTTCAATAGCACCGGCAGCTCCTAGTAAATGCCCGGTCATGGACTTCGTGGCGCTGATGCTTAAATTGGAACTGTTTGTAAACACTTTTTTGACCGCATTTAACTCGCTGATATCGCCAACAGGAGTAGACGTAGCATGCATGTTGATATAATCAATCTGTTCCGGATTCAATCGGGCTTCTTCCAGAGCCAGCTGCATGGCTTTTGCAGCACCAATACCTTCCGGATGCGGAGAAGTCATGTGGTACGCATCGGCTGTCATTGAAGCACCTACTACTTCTGCATAGATTTTGGCACCTCTCTTAACAGCATGCTCATAATCTTCCAGGATCAATGCTCCGGCACCTTCGCCCATTACAAAACCATCCCGGTTACTGTCAAAAGGCCTGCTGGCTGTTTTTGGGTCGTCGTTGCGTGTCGACATCGCTTTCATGGCAGCAAAACCACCCATTGAAGCCGGTGTGATAGGCGCTTCGGAACCTCCGGTGATAAATACTTTGGCTTTGCCAAGCTTGATGTAATTATAAGCATCCATAATGGCTGTATTGGAAGTGGCACAAGCCGAAACGGTGGTATAGTTAATGCCCTGTAAACCATATTTCATCGAAATCATACCGGAAGCCATATTGACAATCAGCTTCGGAACAAAAAACGGATTGAAACGCGGTGTACCGTCCCCTAAAGTAAAATCGCGCACTTCGTTTTCAAAGGTTTCCATCCCGCCCTGGCCAACGCCCCAGATCACCCCGATATCAAACGGATCCATTTTGGCAACATCCAGACCGGAATCTTCCATGGCCTGTGCAGCGGTGTACAAAGCATATTGCGTAAACAAATCACTTCGTTTGATCTCATTGTGGGTTAAGTATGTTTCCGGTTTGAAATCCCTGACTTCACAGGCTAACCGTGTTTTGAATTTTTCGGCATTGAAACGGGTGATTAATCCGGCACCGCTTACGCCGTTGATACTGTTGTTCCAAAAGGTATCGATAGTATTTCCAATGGGTGTTAAGGCACCCAGACCTGTTATTACGACTCTTTTCATTTTTATTCCTTTTATGGTGAGCTCACCGGAAACGGTAAGCGGGTTAAAAGCTAAACAGTTAAAATAGTATTCTGAATGACCTGGTACACATCATTTTTGAGTACTTTATTCAGTAATAGTGATGCTAAAAGGGAAGACTGAATGCAATAGGCTTTGGCTTTGGCTTCTTCGGTAAAATGAAAAACGCCTTTTGCTCTTCCGTTTTCTAATAAACCGGTCAGCCATATAATGATGTTGTCTGCCAGTTCCTTCAATTGGAGCTGCATGCTTTCAGACAGGGTATCATAAGTGGGCGATAAAGCGCCCATCAGGCAGACCCATTCGTTCTTTTGGGTTTTTTGATGCATGGTCACAAAATGCTGAAATTGCGTTTCATACGGCAATTGTTCCCAGGATCGGATCGTCTGTTGGAATTTTTCTGCGGTATTGTCAATCACGGCAACACCCAGATCCGATTTGGAAGGAAAATAATAATGGATGGCAGCATTCTTAACGCCCAATACTTTTGAAATATCGGCATAGCTGAAAGCATGGTATCCTTTTGAGCGAATCAGCTCATCTGCAATACGGATTATTTCTTCTCTGGTAGCATTCATGGTACAAATATAAAAATTTTACTTACTAGTAAGTAAAATTTAAGAATACTTTTGCTTTTACATAAAAACAGCCCTGCGTGTAAAACAGGGCTGCTCATTGGGTTATTTCATTCCGGTCTTTAAAAGATTCGTATATCCTTTGGCCAGGAGCTTAGATTTGTCGTTATTCCAGATCTCACATTGTGCATTGACAATCTGGTTGCCTTTTTTAATAATACTTGTTTCGGCGATGATAATATCGTTTTCTCTTGCCGAGGCAAAATAATCGATAACGTTATTGATCGTGGGATAAAAATAGGGCTCTCCGTAGCAGATTAAAGTTGCGCCAATCGCATCGTCAATCATGGCTGCTACGATGCCGCCATGCAGGGTTTTATAGGGATTGGTCATTTCGTGGCGAATGGTGTACTGAAAGGACAAACGGCCTTCTTCCACCGCCAGCATGGTCGGTTTGAGCCAATTCATAAAAGGGGAAGGAGAAGTACTCACTTCTTTTCCGATATGTTGTTTTAAATATTCGAATGCCTCGTTTTTCATTGGGATAATGTTTTGGATTTAGCGGGTAATGTTTTCAATCACGACTGCCGATGCGCCGCCGCCGCCGTTACAAATAGCGGCTACACCATATTTACCGCCTTCCTGTTGTAAGACAGACAATAAGGTGGTGATAATCCTTGCGCCCGAAACGCCTATAGGATGGCCCATAGCCACACCGCCGCCATATACGTTGACTTTGTCCGGATCCAGGCCTAAGATTTTCTGGTTGGCTAAAATCACCGAAGCATAGGCTTCGTTAATTTCAAAATAATCGATTGCATCAAGGGTTAATCCGGCTTGCTGTAAAGCTTTCGGAATCGCAATGGAAGGGGAAGTGGTAAACCATTCCGGTGCCTGTGCCGCATCGGCATAACCGATAATTCTTGCTAAAGGCTGTAGTTGGTATTGTGCAACCATTTCATCGGAAACCAGTAATATCGCACAGGCAGCATCATTAAGATTGCTGGCATTGGCTGCGGTAATGGTTCCGTTTTCTTCAAAAGAAGGCGCTAATTTCCCGATTTTCTCCGGAATGATCTTGTAAATGTCTTCGTCTTCCTGGAAAATAAGTGTATCGTTTTTTGTTTGGATGCTTATCGGGATAATTTCATTTTTAAATTTTCCGGATTGGGTAGCGTCGGTCGCTTTTTTATAGGAAGCAAGCGCATAAAGATCCTGTTCTTCGCGGCTGATCTGGTATTTCCGTACACAAATCTCAGCGGCATTGCCCATGTGGAAACCGTTGTAAACATCGGTTAAACCGTCTTTCAGTAAACCGTCTACCAGAGTGGAATTGCCCATTTTATTGCCTTTTCGCTGCTGGGTATAGTGCGGCACATTGCTCATGCTTTCCATACCGCCGGCTATTACCGCCTGGTCAATGCCCAGCTGAATCTGCTGTGCGCCCAGCATAACGGCTTTCATCCCGGCGGCGCAAACCTTGTTAACAGTGGTACAGTCGGTTTCGTTGGGAATACCGGCAAACAGTGCTGCCTGGCGTGCCGGTGACTGTCCCAGATTTGCCGATAATACATTGCCCATATATACCGAATCTATGGCAGCTGCCGGAACCACGGTATGGTCTAAAACAGCTTTGATGGCAATGCTTCCTAATTCGGTGGCACTCAAATGCGAAAGACTGCCGAGAAAACCTCCTGTCGGGGTTCTTTTTGCGAGAATAATATTGACGTTTTTCATAATTTTATTTTATACCGATCGGTATATTTTTGGTTAAAAAATTTTTATAGTGCGGTTATTACTTTTCGGAGGGTATTCATCATCGACTGATGATAGTCCAACTTGCCGGTCAGGTTGATCATCATTATTGCGCCTTCAATCAGAGCGATAATGGTCAGGGCATTTTCATCGGCGTTAGTAGTGCTTTTGAATTCGTTCTTTTCGATACCTTTATTGATCAGGCGTACCAGGCTGTCTTTCCAGAACAGCATGGCTTTTTTTGCCAATGCTTTGAGCTGCGGATGGGTATCGTCTGCTTCAATTGCGGTATTCATAATCGGACAGCCGCCCAAAGGAAATCTTTCGGTGGCGAATTTTTCATACAGTTCCGGATAGCTCATTAATTTTTCCCGGTAGGTAGTCTTTTTGCTGATCTCCTGTATAAACAAAGTCTGCATTTTTTCATAATTGTACTGAAAAACAGCCAGTGCCACTTCGTCTTTATTTTTAAAGTTCCCGTATATACTGCCTTTGGTCAGTCCGGTGGCTAAAGTGATATCCTGCATGGACGTGCCGGAATAGCCCTTCATATTAAAAATAGGAGCGGTCTTCTCAATAATAAACTGCTTTGTTTTTTCGGCTTTGTTCATGACGATAAAAAATACAATACAAATATATACCGATTGGTATAATTTTGCAACATTTTAATTCGATTATATAGTCTGAGGAAATAAAATGATTTTGTACTTTTAAATCACTGTAATTACAAAGACAAGATGTTATCACATTATACCGCCGATTTTATCAAACATTTTCCTTTTCAAAAAGATTGGAAACCATGGGAAGTAACTTCTAAAATTCCGGATAGTATTTATGCTAAAATAGCCACATTACCGGAAAAAGAATATACCATTATTGACGGTATTGCGATTCATAAAACGGCTGTTATCGAAAAAGGCGTAACCTTAAAAGCACCGGTAATTATTGCTGAAAACTGCTTTATAGGCGCGCATGCATACCTGAGAGGCGGTGTTTATCTGGCGAGTTCCGTAAAGATCGGTCCCGGTTGTGAGATTAAAACCAGCATTCTCCTTGAAAATACAGCGGCTGCCCATTTTAATTTTATAGGCGACAGCATCGTGGGCAGTAACGTAAATTTTGAAGCGGGTTCGGTAATTGCGAACCATTATAACGAACGGGATAACAAACTGATTTTTGTTATGCATGACGGCAGTATAGTCGCGACCGGAGTTGAAAAATTTGGTGCCTTGGTGGGCGATAATACAAAAGTAGGGGCTAATGCCGTTTTATCACCCGGAACATTATTGATGCAGCATAGTGTTGTGAAACGGCTGGAACTGGTTGCCCAGGTTCCTTAACCCATGCTTTGGGATAGACAAGAGTGCCCAATAATTACGGTTGTTTTATCAAAATATATTCGCCGTAAGGAATACGCATTTCATCCGGAGCGTTATCAGGTGGCATAAATGAAGTACCGTTTTTAAAGATTTTTGCAATTATCTTCTCAACACTATTTTCATTTTTGTATCGCAAAACAATAGCATTACTTAAATATTTCCTTTCAGGATCTCTATATCGTAGTTTTATTCTTCTTTCATTTAAATTACATTCAGAACATTTTGGATATGTATTCTTGCCAATGATCAAATTTCCAGAGATATTATAGCCACTTGCTTCTGAAGGCATTAACTCCATTTGCTGTAAAGTATTGACTTTTTCAATTCCGTTTTCAATATATTGATATTCACCAACCAAAATATCCTGGTAATAATTTTTATATTCAGTCACAAAATGATCAAATGTTATTTTTTTTAATACTATTTTTAATGATGTATTACCTTGTTGGTGCTTCCAGGTTCCAACATATTTATCAAAATCGTTATCTATATCCTTATTATAGGTACCGCTTTTATATGTCATATCACTATCACTTGCAAGAGGTACTACAATCTGTGCCTTACAGGATAAAAAGAAAAAAACTAACACTGTTATGAATATGCTTTTCATTACGGTTGTTTTATCAAAACATATTCACCATAAGGAACCCGCATCTCATCAGGGGAGCCATCAGGCTGCATAAATGAACCATCACTTTTATAGATTTTAGCGATTATCTTCTCTGTTCCATTTTCATTTTTGTAACGTAGAATAACAGCATTCTCAAGATATTTTCTTAATGGATCAGTAATGGATAGTTTCACCCTTCTTTCGTTTTCTAAACAATCGTTACACTTTGGATATAAATTGTTTGTCCATAATAAATTTCCCCAAACATTATGATCTCCTGTCTTCGCTGGTGGATTAATAATCTGGTTTAACGTATTTACCTTTTCATTACCATTTTCAATAAATTTATATTCACCTATTAGCAAATCTTCATAATAATTCATTTTTTGGTAGTACGTAAACGTTATCTTTTTTAACACAAAAGTCAAAGACATATTTCCTTGTTGAAACTTCCACGTTCCCACATATTTATCAAAATCATTGTCAACATCTTTATTATAGGTTCCGTTTGTAAACGCCAAATCACTATCACTTGCAAGAGGTACTACAATCTGTGCCTTACAGGATAAAAAGAAAGAAACTAACAGTATTATCAATATGCTTTTCATTACGGTTGTTTTATCAAAACATATTCACCGTAAGGAACCCGCATTTCATCAGGAGCGTTATCAGGTGGCATAAATGAAGTACCGTTTTTAAAGATTTTTGCAATTATCTTTTCTGTACCATTTTCATTTTTATAGCGTAATACAATTGCATTATCCAAGTATTCTCTTTCCGAATCCCTGATATGCAGCTTAATTCGTTTTTCATTTAATGAACATTCGCTACATTGGGGATATACTCCACGATGAATAATAAGATTTCCTTCAATATTATTCACATCATCTTGACTTAAAACTATATTTATCCTATCTAAAGTATTAACTATTTCTACTCCATTGATAATGTACTGATATTCGCCAACTAATAAATCTTCATAAAAATTTCCTTTTGCAAAATAATCATGTACTATTTTCTTAAATACTATTATTAAGGAAGCATTACCTTGTTGAAATCTCCAAGTTCCAACATATTTATCAAAATCATTGTCTACATCCTTATTATAGGTTCCACTTTTGTATTTCTGAGGATTATATTCTCCTGCTATAGGAATAATTGTCTGTGTTTTACAGGATAAAAAGAAAGAAACTAATAGTATTGTGAGTATAGTTTTCATTACGGCTGTTTTATCAAAACATATTCTCCATAAGGAATACGCATCTCATCCGGAGCATTATCCGGCGGCATATACGAACTATCATTTTTATAGATTTTAGCAATTATCTTTTCTGTACCATTTTCATAGCGTAAAATAATAGCACTTGAAAGATAGCTCCTCTGAGAATCTCTTATTCGCAATTTAATTCTTCTCTCATTTTCCGCACATTCTACACACTTTGGGTATAGATTTTTTGACCAGATAAGATTACCCCAAATATTATGCTCTCCGGCTTTAGCAGGGGGAGAAGTCATCTGTTCCATTGTATTCACTTTTTCTATTCCATTTTCTATATAACTATATTCGCCTACTATTAAGTCTTGATAATAGTTTTTATAAGAAGAATAGTGATTATAAACCATTTTTTTTAAACGAATTGTTAAAGATGTATTTCCTTGCTGAAACTTCCAGGTTCCCACATATTTATCAAAATCATTGTCAACATCTTTATTATAGGTTCCGTTTGTAAACGCCAAATCACTATCATCCGCAAGAGGTACTATGACCTGTGCTTTACAGGATAAAAGGAAAGAGACTAACACTGCTATGAATATGCTTTTCATTACGGTTGTTTTATCAAAACATATTCACCGTAAGGAATACGCATTTCATCCGGAGCATTATCTGGAGGCATAAATGAAGTACCATTTTTTAAGATTTTTGCAATTATCTTTTCTGTGCCATTTTCATTTTTATATCGTAAAATAATAGCATTTGAAAGATATTCTCTTAATGGATCGGAGATAAATAATTTTATCCGCCTTTCATTTTCATCGCATTCTGAACATTTTGGATACAAGTTTTTTGTCCAGATTAAGTTTCCTGAAATATTATATTCACTCGTATTATTAGGCTGTGTAATCATTTGCTGTAGCGTGTTTACTTTTTCAATTCCGTTTTCAATGTATTGATATTCACCAACCAAAATATCCTGATAATAATTTTTATATTCAGTCACAAAATGATCAAATGTTATTTTTTTAAATATTATTTTTAATGATGTATTACCTTGTTGGTACTTCCAGGTACCAACATATTTATCAAAATCATTGTCTACATCCTTATTATAGGTACCGCTTTTATATGTCATATCACTATCACTTGCAAGAGGTACTATAGTCTGAGCTTTGCAAGAAAATAAAAATGATAAGATTATTATCGTAAGTATATTTTTCATAGTGATATTAATTACAATTAGTCATTATTATAGAATTGTGAATATTCGTGTTTGAATCAGGATTTAAAGCTAATTTAGTCCATTTCGTCAGATCGTCATCAGCCTTATATAAAGAAAATTTTAAATTGTACTGCTTTAAATACTCTAAAAATGCCTTTTGGTAGCTTTCAGCAGTTACAAAACTCTGCTTCTCTACTTTTTTATATGCATTTTCTAATTCTTTTCTAAAATCATCTTTATTTTTTCTGTCTAAATAAATAGAAGTTAATTTTTGCAAACTTTCAACATCATCAGCACTAATGGCATATACTCCAATTTCGGATACTAAAATATGTACCGGAATAGTAGGATCCGGCACCCCGTTATTTCCTGAATAATTATAACGGGTATAAAAGCCACTTAGTATAGCAACATCGTCATGAGAAAACATCGGAAAATGTGAAAACAAATGACAATGAATCCCTCCAAAAAGCATAGCAGACTGAGAATACCGAACAGAACTCTCTCCTGTACTCTGATAAGGCACTTCGGTTGCTATTAGTTTATTTTGCGGGTTTAGCGCCAGGTTATAGCCTTTTTCTTTAGTGCCGCCAA
>NZ_MKTM01000010.1:0-164007 GCF_001898245.1 Flavobacterium sp. 40-81 | reverse complement strand
TGACAAAGCCTACACCCTTCAGGTAGCCAAAGACGGTTATGAGAGCAATAACTTCCCGGTGAGTAAAACAAGAGGCGGTATTGTTAATATCAATGCCGACTTACAGCCGATCGACGTGATTGTAACCGAAACCGAGATCATCCTGAATGATATTTACTTTGAATACGACAAGAGCAACATCACCCAACAGGGGGCGTTTGAGTTAGACAAACTAGTTCAGGTAATGAAAAACAACCCGGCTATGGTGATCATGGTGAAATCCCATACCGATAGCAGAGGTAGTGACCAGTACAACATGAACCTGTCCGACAGAAGAGCAAAATCAACCGTTCAGTACATCATCTCTAAAGGAATCGCGAAAGACAAAATATCCGGTAAAGGATATGGTGAAAGCGAGCCGAAAGTGAACTGTGGCGAGAATTGCACCGAAGAAGAATATGCGAAAAACAGAAGATCCGAATTCTTAATTGTTAAGAAATAAGATTCTTTCTTCATCAAATAAGAAAAGGGTGGTCATCTGACTGCCCTTTTTATTGGATTAAAGCTGTTTTCTGGTAAAGGTGGATAAATCCGTGATCTTTTAAAAAAGCAGCCGTAAAAACGCTTAAAATAAAGCGCAGGCTTTGAAGGCCTGCCCGGTTAGTTTTGTACTGACCGTTGCGTTATGGCAATAAAAAAAGGGGCATTATACAATGCCCCTTTTTGGTATCATTAAGATGCCTGCTTATTGCTGAGCACCGTAAACTTTAATGTTGTCAATCTGGTATGTTGAATTAATACCGGTTGATGAACCAACATAGCGGAAGGCGATATGAACGTTTCCGTTATATGACGAAATGTCTACCGGTCCTGAACTAACGAAGTCTGTTGGATAAGACTGCGTTTGTGGAGCCATAGTTGGATTCAATGGCGTCCATGTTGCCGCGTTAACCGCAGCAGCAGTTCCTGAACCATCATAGTTGGTCGAAATTAATACAGTAACCGCTACACCATTTGCAAAACCAATTTTAGAACCAAAAAGTAAAAGCTCATTAGTGGTGTTGTCCATGTTGATTGCCGGTGTGATTAACCAGGTATTCATGTTTGTTTCTCCGGAACCAAAAGCAGAAAGTTGTGCGTATTTGTTACTGCTGAAAATACGGGCTTCCCATTTTTTAGCACCATTGTTTAAAGAAACGTTTGACCATCCCGGTAAGTTGATGAACTGGTTAGCACCAGTAGCTGTGATGCTTTCGAAATCCTGGCTAAAGAAAGCCTGTAATCTTGGATTCTCGATTTTAACATCATTGATTGTTCTGATCATGAACTGGAAATCGTTGTTATATTTTGTCATAACACCTCTGATTTTTCCACTTCCTCTAGGAGTTACATCTGCAGCAAAAGTAGCAAATGAACTTACTCTAAGGATCAAAGAATTTCCGTTGATATCAGTGATGTTGTGGTTAGTAGCACCACCTAAGCTGTTTAAGCTGGCATCATAATACATTTTCCCGTTTGAAGCATCCGAAAACTGAACACCATCCAACTCGATCAGCATGTTAAGGTACTGATTGCTTTTTGCCTCATTAATCGTAAGGTGTTTTACAATCTGATCCTCGTCAACTTTAGTACAAGAAGCTTTCAGGATGTTTTTATAGTCATTAGCAGAAATTCTACCTACTTTATCATCACTTGGATTATCAGGAGTATCATTGTTAAATAAAGAACCAATGATTGTAGAATTGAATTCCGTTGCATAATAACGGTCTTTCATGTTAACAAAAACTTTTCTTCCCGGTTCGTATCTGTTGTAAAGATTGTAGGCATCAATTGGCATACTGAATCCAACAGTTCCGTCTGTAGAAACCAATGAAATTGATTTGTAGAAGTTACCACCTTCGTCACTTGATGTTACATAAGCTTCGATAATATCGGCATCTTCATATTTTTTGTAGGCTGCTGTAGCATTTGAAGTAACAGCTGTAACGGGTTTTGTTGCTGTAAGATTAGAGCAATCTCCCGATAAATCCGGAGCAGAATAATGATCACCGTTCACGCAGCTTGTAGCAACTGCGAAAAGAACAGGGATAATAAAAATGCTTTTTATATTAAAATTTTTCATACGTATTAGTTTTCGTAAATTTTCACATTGTCAAGTTGAACGGTAGTTGTAATTCCATTTCGGCTTCCAACATATTTGAAAGCAACTCTAACATTAGAGTTACCAACATAAGAGCTTAAGTCCACAGGACCACTTGAAAGGAATACATCCGCCTGAGTACTACCTGGTAAAGTCGGGTTCAACTCTGTCCATGTAGCAGTAGCGATACCTGCCTGAGTACCGTCAAAATCTTTGGATACTAAAACAGTTAATGCAGCACCTTGCCAGAATCTTATTTTTGTTTCAAAGGCTAAAAAAGCAGCCGGAGAACTTGATAAGTCAATAGCCGGAGTAACTAACCAGATTTCATCATTCGGGTCTGTTGCCGCATTTGAATAGAAAGAAGAGAATTCAGCATATTTGTTACCGCTGAAAGCTCTGCTGTGCCATTTTCTTGATCCGTGAACAGCAAAATTTCCCCAACCTGGAAGAGCGATTGCATTTTCAACAGAACCACTACCCGGAGTAGTGCTTTCAAAGCTTTCGTAGAATAAAACCTCTTTTAAAGTAGGGATGTCAAACTCGTCATCTTTTACACAACTTGTGAAAACCCCTAAAAGAATAGTTAAAAACAATAATTGTTTGATTTTTATATTTTTCATATACTATTTTTTAGAAATTAAGATATACGTTTAAGAAATAAGTTCTTCCGTAACCGTAGAAATATTTAGAACCGAAAGAACGGATACCGCTTGCCATATCTTGTTGTTGGTCTGGGTAAGTAGCTTTTCTTGATTGCTCGAAACCACCAGTGATGTAGGTAACATCAAAAAGGTTGTTAACACTAGCAAAGAAACCTAAAGTGTTTCTGTTCTTTTTGCTGATTCTCCATGATTTTCCACCTGTTAAGTTAACCAATGTGAAATCATTGAATTTTTCCTGTTGTAACGCTTTTCTAACCGTTTCTTCGTTAGCACCAACATAAGATAAACCAGTAGAAGGATCAATTGTAAAGTTGTCTGTTCTTAAAACATTAGATACATCCATGTAGTTGTCTGCTAAGTAGTTTACGTTAGCACCAATCCACCAGAAATGAGGATCTCTATATTCTAAACCGAAAGAGTAAGCTTGTTGTGGCATACCCGGTTGTCTGTAATTTTTAAGATATGCTTTTCCGAAGTTAGTAACAGGGAAAGTGTTTGAAACAGAAGCCTGTGCATCGTCGTTAATTTTTACGTTAGGATTGTTATCATACGTATATTGACCGTAAGAAGCAGAAGCTGTTGCTTTAATTGTAGGCGTGATCTGGTACTCGATACCTAACTCCGCTCCGATGTTCTTTTTCGTTAATCCGGTTACGATTTCACTTACGAAAGAATCCTCATCTCCTTCTGCATCAGAAATGTTCTCAGCATAGTAAAATGATAATTCTGTTACGTTTTGAATTTTAGACATAAAACCGGTTAAACGTGCTTTTAATTTTGGTGTTCTTAAGATATAACTTGCATCAGCACTGAAAACTCTTTCACTCTCTAAATCAGGAGTAATGTTGTTGTTGTTACGGGCATTGGCAAAAGTATTTCTTAAGTTAGGCGCTTTAGTCATATAAGCTCCGTTAAAGTTCAGGGAATGTGCACCTGTTACACGGTATGTTAAACCTCCTTTGAAACCGAAGTTTTCAAAAGTTACTTTCTCACTTCTTCCGAAAGAGTTAGTCGAGTAGTTACCGTTTTTGAATAAACCTTCTCTTTGGTATTCAGAACGGGAGAACGATTGTGCTAAGTAGAAATCAGCTTTTTTGTAGTTGAATTTGAATTGTGTAAATCCGTCAACAACATTCGCTAATAAGTTATAGTTGTAACCAAAGATACCACCTTCAGTAATGTGAGCATCCGGGTTGTTCAAGTCAAACTGACCTCTTGAACCAGGGTAGAATTTATCCACATTTAAAAGGTAATCACCACCTAATAAATCTACAACAGTAGCAAAATTATGAGACGTTAATTTTTTGAAATTAACGGCAGCGTTAAGGCTGATGTTTTCTGATAATTCTGAAGTTAAAATAGAGTTTGCTGTAAACTGTTTGTCATCTGTACGTTGCTCAGAAAGCGCGTAAGCACTTCTTCCGTCGGATGTATTCTGGTTAGCAGTATACATATCGTTCCAGTTGATCTGGCTGTTGTTCAGGAAGTTTTCTCTTGCAGCAGCTGCTTCAGTTCTGTTTGGTAACCATTGACCTGCTGAAGTGTGGTAATTTAAATAATAACTAGGTAAATTTCTGTAATACGTTGGATCTGGATTATTTCCACCCGGATATTCTAATCTGGTATTACCGATAGAACCCGATTGGTAAGCTACGTTAGTGTTTAAAGTGTTTTTGGAGTTAATTTTCCAATAGTGGCTTAACATCATCATTGGCTCATCAACATTTTTATCTCTGGAATTTCTTCTTTTTCCATTTTGCCATCCCCAGTATGAGTTATATTTATAACCCATTAAATCTGTAACTTCCTGAGTGTTAGGAGAGTTTTTTCCTCTGCTGTTTTGTGCATATATAGAGGTAAAGTTCAAACTGTGTTTTTCGTTGAATTTTTTCTCAACACTAACAAATAATGAGTTTGCAGCATAGTCAGTTCCTTCGAAGAAACCTTCTTTAGCCCATCTTCTTGAACCGGAAACCACAAATGCCCATCCGTCTTTTGTTAAACCGGAAGCATAAGTACCCATGGTTCTCCAAGAGTAGTTTGTGTTTGTTCCTGAGAAAGAGATTCTTGTTCCCGGACGGTAGAAAGAAGCTCTGGTATTGATTTCCTGAGTTCCTAAGATCCCTCCGAAAGTATAGTCAGAAGGGCCTGAACCCATCGTGAATTCTTGATTTCTTGTTGCATCGTTTAATCCACCCCAGTTACTCCATTGTGGTCTTCCGTCATATAGTTTATTCATAACGATACCATTAATCATTGTAGTACCGTACTCATTGTCTAAACCTCTGATTCTGAAACGTGCAAGTCCCCAGTTGAAAGCCGCAGCCTGTTGGTAAACGTCACGTGATGCCTGTAATAAACCTGAAGTACTTTCAGATCCACTGTTGTCATCACCCAAATCATTTTCTGTAATAGTGATTAAACTCAATTGTTGCTCAGAAGTAATGTCTTCTTCTAATACAACCATACCCATGTCAACGGTCTGGCCTTTAACAATTTCAATAGCAAAAGTTTGAGGAGTGTACCCCGTACTTGTTACCGATAGTGTTTGTTGTCCTTCTGCAAGAACTGGAAACTGGAATACACCTTCTGCGTTGGTGATAACAGATTGGTTGGTACTTTGAATAGTAGCAACAACATTTCGTAGTGGTTTTTGCGATTTCGAATCAACAACTTTTCCCCTTAGTGACGGGTTTTGTTGAGCCCAAACAAAAACTACTTGCAGTACAAATAAAATACTAAATACAAGTTTTTTCATAAATAAAATTAAGTTAATTTTTTGTTTGCGAAGTCTTAATAAAAACTTAACAGCCTGCAAATGTACATTTTTTAAGAATATTATTTACTTTTGACCCAGAGTTTGTATCAAACTTGATGTTAATTTAATATTCCATACATGAAAATTAGAAATTTCATTGCTCTGTTACTTTTATGTTTTACAGCTAACGGAGTTACCGCACAGAACAAAAAATTCAAAGTGCACACAATTGCTTTTTATAACCTCGAAAACCTTTTCGATACTATAAAAGGGCCGAATAATGATGAGGAATGGTTGCCAAAAGGAGCCCAAAGCTGGACAAGACAGAAATACCAAAAAAAATTAGATAATCTGAGCCGTGTTCTTCCTGAAATCGGAACAGGCGAAAACCCGAATGCCCCTGTAATTATCGGTTGTGCCGAAGTAGAAAACAGAGGCGTACTGGAAGATTTGGTGAAACAGCCAAGAATGTTGGAAAAAGGATATGGCGTTATTCATTTTGATTCCCCGGACAAAAGGGGTATTGATGTGGGATTCCTGTATCAGAAAAAACACTTCCAGCCAACAAGCTATAAAAACATACCGTTATACATTTATGAAAATGAAGAAGGCCTGAACAAAAAAACAAAAAGTGACGGCGATGACAAGGCAGACGACAACGTAAATGTAGATGCTAAAACCAAAAGAGTTTATACCCGTGATCAGTTATTGGTAACCGGATTATTGGATGGTGAAGAAATCAGTGTTATTGTAAACCACTGGCCGTCACGTTCAGGAGGTGAGAAAAAAAGCAGCCCGTTCCGTGAAGCGGCAGGAGCGCTGAACAAAAAAATTATTGACTCGTTATACAAAATCAACCCGAATGCGAAAGTAATCACTATGGGAGATTTAAATGACGGACCTTATAATAAGAGTATTAAAGTGGCTTTAGGCGCAAAAGGTAAAAAAGAAGATGTAAAAGAGTTTGGCATGTTCAACCCTATGGAACAAATGTCCAAAGACGGATTGGGAACACTGGCTTATCGTGATGCCTGGGATATCTTTGACCAGATCATCGTTAGCGAACCGTTAATCCGTAAAGATTACTCTTCATTGCGTTTTTGGAAAGCCGGTATTTTTAACAAACCGTATCTTATCCAGAAAACGGGTCAGTACCAGGGTTATCCTTTAAGAAATTCAAACGGAGAACCGGGCTTTAGTGATCACTTTCCGGTATACATCTACTTAATCAAAGAAGTGAAGTAATAGTAAAAGGCAGGTTTTTTTTACCTGCCTTTTTCATTTTTTGTACTTTAGTAAAAACATTTATTATGGCTGTTCAGAAACCTTTTAATCTCAACCAGTGGATTGATGAAAACCGGCATTTGTTAAAACCGCCGGTGGGTAATAAAAATATTTATGTAGATGCAGATGATTTTATTGTGATGATCGTTGCCGGGCCTAATGCCCGAAAAGATTATCATTACAATGAAACGGAAGAACTTTTTTATCAGCTGGAAGGCGATATAAAAATTGTCATTCAGGAAGAGGGCGAACGCAAAGAAATGGCATTGAAAGCCGGTGACATGTATTTGCATCCTGCACGTATGCCGCATTCGCCGGTTCGCAGTGAAGGATCCATCGGACTGGTTATAGAACGCAAAAGAGCCGGACGCGGATTTACAGACGGACTGCTTTGGCATTGTGACAACTGCAACCATAAACTATATGAAGTTTATTTTGAACTGCACGACATCGAAAAAGATTTCCTGCCGCATTTTCAGCACTTCTATAATTCGGAAGATTTGAGAACCTGCTCGAGCTGCGGCACCGTAATGGAATCAGATCCAAGATTTACCGCAAAAAAATAACCACACAATACGGGCATCATTGCTGTTTGGGTAAAGAAATCATAACATGCTAAAAAGTTAATGATTAAAAACCTTAAACAAAAAACAGTAACTTTGTGAAAAATAAAAACACAAGAAAATAACTTAGAATAATGGCAACAGTAATTGACCAATTCGGTATTCAGGAAGCACTGCAACAATTAGGGCTTAAAGAAATAAACGAAGGAACATCTACAGGTTCGAACTGGTTTTCAAACGGAAAAATCATCGAATCGTATTCTCCGGCTACCGGAGAGTTAATCGGAAAAGTGAAATCTTCAACAAAAGAAGACTACGAAACAGCAATGAAAGCTGCTGAAGAAGCATTCAAAGTTTGGAGACTGATCCCGGCACCAAAAAGAGGTGAGATTGTTCGTCAAATGGGAGAAGAACTAAGAAAATATAAAGAACCTCTTGGGAAACTTGTTTCTTACGAAATGGGAAAAAGCCTTCAGGAAGGTTTGGGAGAAGTTCAGGAAATGATCGACATCTGTGACTTTGCAGTAGGATTGTCCCGTCAGTTATACGGATTAACAATGCACTCCGAAAGACCAATGCACAGAATGTATGAGCAATGGCATCCGTTTGGAACTGTTGGGATCATTTCGGCATTTAACTTCCCGGTTGCTGTTTGGAGCTGGAACTCCATGCTGGCTTGGGTTTGTGGAGACGTTTGTATCTGGAAACCAAGTTCAAAAACACCTTTGTGTGCAGTAGCTTGTCAGAACATCATCACGACAGTACTTAAAAACAACAACGTTCCGGAAGGTGTAAGCTGTCTGGTTGTTGGAAACGAGTCTGGTGATTTAATCAACAATGACAAACGCATTCCTTTAGTATCGTTCACAGGTTCTACAAGAATCGGACGTCACGTATCGAAAACGGTTGCAGAACGTTTCGGAAATACCATCCTGGAATTGGGAGGAAACAACGCGATCATCGTTTCAGAACATGCTGATATCAGTATGGTATTGGTTGGAGCGGTATTCGGAGCGGTTGGAACAGCCGGACAACGTTGTACTTCAACAAGACGTTTAATCGTTCACGAAAGTGTTTACGACAAAACGATCAGTGTATTGCAAAACGCTTACGGACAATTGAAAATCGGTAACCCGTTGGATGCTAACAACCACGTAGGGCCGCTTATCGATAAAGGTGCTGTAAACGATTACTTAAACGCAATCGAAAAAGCCAAACAGGAAGGTGGAAAAATCCTTGTTGAAGGTGGTGTTTTAGAAGGAGAAGGATACGAAAGCGGATGTTATGTGAAACCATGTATCATTGAAGCTAAAAACGAATTCCATATCGTTCAGGAAGAAACTTTTGCACCAATCCTTTACGTAATGAAATACAGCACTATCGAAGAAGCAATCGCAATGCAAAACGGAGTGCCTCAGGGATTATCATCATCTATCTTCACGAACAGCATGAGAGAAATGGAATTATTCCTTTCACATGCCGGTTCTGACTGTGGAATTGCAAACGTAAACATCGGAACTTCAGGAGCTGAAATCGGTGGTGCTTTTGGTGGTGAGAAAGAAACAGGAGGCGGACGTGAATCAGGTTCTGATGCATGGAAAGCTTACATGAGAAGACAAACCAATACCATCAACTATGGAAATGCGTTACCATTAGCGCAGGGAATCAAATTTGATTTATAGTAGTTGGTTATATCCAAATAAAAAACCCGATTCGCAGGAATCGGGTTTTTTTATATGTTTTTTTACGTTTTAGAAACGGTAACCGATGCTAACACCGGCATTCACTTCAACAGCACTAAAACGGTCGTTTACTTCCTCGCTGAAGTTTCGTGCAATATTAACATAAGGAGCAATGGCAAATTTGTCATTCCATGCCCATTTATAACCGGTACCCAAACCAACGATAAAACTGTTCATATCTGTTGTTTTGGTGATCTCAACATCATTAACGGTTTCTTTTTCATTAAAATCACCGAAACGGTATTTTAAAAACGGAGAAACATAATAACCGGAATTACTTTGTCCGTCAGAACCGAAATAAAAATTATAAGAAGCTAAAATACTATTGGTTTTAAATTCTTTAGCACCGTTTTTCTTTTCTGTAGTGTATGAAAAACGATCATTTATCAGAAATTCAACGCCAATGGACTGATCTTTATCAATGAAATGCTCATAACCCAATTCTACTGATGCCAGTACTATCGTGTTAAGGATATTCACTTTAACTTCGTTTTTAGTTTGTGCCTTTACAAACAAGCTGCATAATAATAAGCTAAAAAGAAAGATATGTTTTTTCATATTAAAAATTTTTTTTGCAAAAGTATGCATTTGAAAATTATAAACTAATTCCGGCCTCTTTCATCGATATAAAGCTCGTTTAACGGGTCGCTCTGCCAGAAATCTTTGGAATCGACATCCATAATGGTTAAACGGCCTTTAAACGCCGCTCCGGTATCTACATTCCACAGGTTGGCTTTGTTGACCGGCACGGTCGACCCGATTCGGGTTACCGGCGTGTGGCCAATGAATATTTCCGTGTACAATGTGAGCCGTTTGGGATAAAACTGATCTTCCGGCGAAAGCGCTGGATTCAGCGACAGGGCTGTTTCCCAAAGCGTTCTGTCCCAGCAGAACATTCCGCGGAAGAACTCATAGTGCACCCCTTTCTGATTGGTAAAGCCGGCATGGATAAACAAACGGTTCTGTTCGTCTATATAAAAATCATTCAGGCGGTCCAGGAACGCAATGTGGCGGTCTTTGGTATGAATGTCCAGATCCCGGTAAGCATCCACTGTCGACTGTCCGCCATGAAAACGCCATTCGGCATTGTCATCCC
The DNA here is from genome assembly GCF_001898245.1 of Flavobacterium sp. 40-81. Taxonomy (NCBI): domain Bacteria; kingdom Pseudomonadati; phylum Bacteroidota; class Flavobacteriia; order Flavobacteriales; family Flavobacteriaceae; genus Flavobacterium; species Flavobacterium sp. 40-81. The sequence goes on along the minus strand of NZ_MKTM01000010.1, from coordinate 153,780 downwards.
CTGCGGATAACCAGCGGAAAACCATTTCTTCATGATTTCCCCGGATAAAAAAACACTGGTGGGATTGTTCCAGTTCAATCAGAAAGTCAATAACCTTCGGAGAATCGCTCCAGCCATCGACATAATCCCCTAAAAAAATCAATTTATCGTCCGGACTGACTTTTGCTTTTTCAAGAACCTGATGCAAAGCTCTTAGTCCGCCGTGTATATCTCCAATAACTAATGTTCTACTCATTACTCATTCCGTATTTCATTTTTCTTAAAATGCGCATCGCTTCCTTGAACGAGATGTATACCGTTGGGTTCTCGTGTGCTTTTAAAAGAAGTTTTGCGTCAATCAATTTTTGTTTTGCCTCTTCAAATCCGTTTAAATAACAGATCATCAAGGTAGAAGGCAGGTTTTCCAGATCTTTGTTTTCCCTGTCGGACAAATGTAAACCTTTTTGCAATTTACTGATTAATGACAAATTGGAATTATAAATGTGATACAACATTTTCCGGTTAAATTCCGGCGGTTCAAAAAGCATCTGCGTATCCATTTTGTAATAACCGTTGTCATAAAAACTAATGCACATCCGTTCAAGCGGATAGTAGCTGGTTTTGTCATTTAACCCCAAAGGAAGGTATTCGGTAATGGTAAAACTATCGTCGGAATATTCCACCGTAACTTCGTCCAAAGCAGAATAAAACAGTTTGACCTGTTCGTTGATCAGCTCAATATCAACCCTGGAAAAAAATGTTTTGTCGCGCACCTTCTTTTTGTTGCCGGCCCAGCAAACCACAAACAGCTCTTTGAAAACTTTATATTTGGGCGTCATGTCTTTATGACGGTTATTCATAAAATCGATCACCCCTTCCAGCGTGTGTTCAATGCTGTTCCGGGAATTGTTCTCGATGCTGATGACCGTTTCGGTATTGGAATAATTAAATTCCATATCGGTCGGGACATAATCCTGCTCTTCAACGGGAATGGAATTGCTGCCGCGCCTTACGAAGATCGTTTTGGCAGGAATCGTATAAATTCCCTTCTTAAAAGAAGAAACCTTATGTGCCGGTTTTATCGTCACCAGTCCGATAACCTTATCTTTAGGCAGATTCGGAAACGGAACATTTTCATACTGGATCCGGGGCGGATTATTCAAAAAAGCATTAACCAGGTTCTGGATCCTGCTGTCGTCAAAAAAATCATCGCCCACAATTTCATTATCCTGGTCTTCCACACCCACAACAATATATGAATTGTTGGTCGGGTTTGAATTGGACAAAGCACAGATATGTTTTAAAAACTTTGCTTTGCCTTCTTTGGTATGCAGATTCAGTTGCCGTTTTTTATCATAAAAACTGCTCTCATCATTGTGAGCCAAAAGGTTTTTTACAAGCAGTCGTTTGTTAATCATCGGTTCAGAATCGCTATAAAAGGATTATAAATTTTTGTTTACAATGGTAGCCGAAGCCTGAGCGGTAGGCATCACGATCAGATCGGCAATATTCACATGATAGGGCCTTGAAACCACAAAGTGAATGATGTCGGCAATATCTTCGGCTAATAAAGGCTGGAAACCTTTATAAACATTCGCGGCACGTTCGGCATCACCTTTAAAACGGACTTCCGAAAAAGCGGTGTGTACCATGCCGGGATGAATACCGCCCACACGGATTCCGTAGGCATTCAAATCCATCCGCATACCCTGAGTGAGTGCATCAACCGCATGTTTGCTGGCACAGTAAACATTGCCGTTAGGATAAACCTCTTTGGCAGCAGTAGAGCCAATATTGATAATATGCCCTGATTTTCGGGCGATCATTTGTGGTATTATGGCTTTGGAAACATACAAAAGCCCTTTAACGTTAATGTCCAGCATCGCATCCCAATCGTCGGTATTGCCGTTTTGAATCGGATCCAGTCCGTGGGCATTTCCGGCATTGTTGATTAAAATGTCAATCGTTGAAAAGGCTTCCGGTAAAGAAGCAATCGCTTTAAAAACGTCTTCCCTGTTGATTACATCGAAGTTTAAAGTGGCAATTTGTGTATGTTTTGCTAAATCTCTTTTTAAATCGTCAAGAATTTCTTTTCTTCGCCCGCAAAGAATTAAACGGTAATTATGCTGTGCTAAAAGCTCGGCTGTAGCTTTCCCGATACCACTTGTGGCGCCGGTAATTAAGGCAGTTTTCATGATAATTAAATTTCAGTTCTTAAAAATATAAAAACAAAATCATAATTCAGGCTTAAAATGAAAGTGTTACCAAGACTTTTAACCAATTATTAACAACAAAACACTAAATAAATTTTCAATTTGCAGTGTTAAAATAACTTATTAATTTCACGGCTCAAAAAAATACACAAATGGAAGACACCACAACTACTTTAGACATTAGAGCAATTAATGAAAAAATAGAGAGAGAAAGTGCTTTTATTGACCTACTGACAATGGAGATGAACAAGGTGATTGTAGGTCAGAAACACATGGTTGAAAGATTATTGATCGGACTTTTAGGACAAGGACATATTTTATTGGAAGGGGTTCCCGGTTTAGCAAAAACGCTGGCCATTAATACCCTGTCGCAGGCGGTTCAGGGTTCTTTCAGCAGAATTCAGTTTACACCGGATTTATTACCTGCCGATGTTGTGGGAACCATGATTTACAATATCAAACAAAATGATTTCTCGATAAAAAAAGGACCTATTTTTGCCAACTTCGTACTGGCAGATGAGATTAACCGTGCTCCGGCGAAAGTACAATCGGCTTTACTGGAAGCGATGCAGGAAAAACAGGTAACCATTGGCGACGAGACTTTCAAACTGGACAAACCGTTTTTAGTAATGGCAACCCAAAACCCGGTAGAGCAGGAAGGAACCTATCCGTTACCGGAAGCACAGGTAGACCGTTTTATGCTGAAAACCGTGATCGACTATCCAAAAATGGAAGACGAGCGTCTGGTAATCCGTCAAAACCTGAAAGGATCTTACGAAAAAGTAAACGCAGTAGTATCCGTAGAACAGATCAAACGCGCTCAGGAAGCCGTTCGTGAAGTTTATATGGATGAAAAAATTGAAAAATACATTCTGGATATCATCTTTGCAACCCGTTATCCGGAGAAATATAAATTAGCAGACCTGAAACCGTTGATCAGCTTTGGCGCTTCTCCGCGTGGAAGTATCAACCTGGCAACTGCTGCAAAATGTTATGCTTTTATCAAACGCCGCGGTTATGTAATTCCGGAAGATGTACGGGCTGTAGTACACGATGTATTGCGTCACAGAATCGGGATTACCTACGAAGCCGAAGCGGAAAACATCACTTCTGTAGAGATCATCAATAAAATTGTTAACGAAGTAGAAGTGCCTTAGTATATAGATTTCTGACTTCAGACTTGATTGAACCCAATCAAATTCCGGATCATTATTCTATAAGCAACAATCAGAATGGATACCAAAGAACTCTTAAAAAAAGTACGAAAAATAGAAATTAAAACCCGAAGATTGAGCGATCACATCTTTTCGGGAGAATATCACACGTCTTTTAAAGGAAGAGGAATGACTTTTTCGGAAGTGCGTCAATACCAGTTTGGTGATGATGTCCGTGCGATCGACTGGAATGTTACGGCACGTTACAACGAACCGTATATCAAAGTTTTTGAAGAAGAACGCGAACTGACCATGATGCTGATGGTGGATATAAGCGGCTCGGAAAGCTTCGGAACCAAAAACCAGCTCAAAAGCGATGTGGTTACCGAAATAGCGGCAACCCTGGCTTTTTCGGCAACCCAGAACAACGATAAAATCGGACTGATTTTATTCTCGGACCAGATCGAATTGTTTATTCCGCCTAAAAAAGGAAAATCACACGTGCTGCGCATTATCCGTGAACTCATTGAATTCACACCCAAAAGCAGGAAAACCGACTTTTCCCAGGCGCTGAAATTCCTTTCCGGGGTCATGAAAAAGAAAGCCATCGTTTTTGTTATTTCCGATTTTATGACTTCCGATTATGAACAGACCCTCAGAATAGCCGGTAAAAAACACGATGTTACCGGAATCCGGGTCTATGATATTCGCGAAGAAAAAATGCCTAACATCGGAATGGTACACATGGAAGATGCCGAAACGGGCGAAACACTATTAGTGAACACAAACGCAAAATCGGTTCGGATGGAATATGAAAAACACTATCAGGACAATGTGAAATATTTTAAAGAAACATTCTCCCGTTGTGGATCAGGAACGGTCAATACCCGTGTAGACGAATCGTATGTAACCAAATTACTGGGTTATTTTAAAGCAAGAACCTAAAAATGACAAAAAACAAATTTTACATAGTACTGTTTTTACTTTTCGGAGCGGTTGTTTTTGGTCAGCAAAAACCGGTACAGGTAACCGTTGATTCTACCAAAATTAAAATAGGATCACAGTTTAAACTGACGTTAAAAACCACTGTCGACAGTAGTGCACACGTCTTTTTTCCGGATAGTAAAACCTTTGGATTATTTGAAGTGCTGGAATCATATCCGGTTGATACCATTAAAAAAGATGCCCGGTACGAACTGATTAAAAGATACGGACTAACCCAGTTTGATTCCGGAAAATATGCCATACCGCAATTACCGGTAATCATCAACGGGCGCCAGTTCATTACCGATTCACTGCCTCCGGTAACGGTCACAAATGTTGTGGTAGATACGACCAAACAACAAATGTATGACATCAAAACCATCGTTACCGTAGATAAACCCATTAGTAACGTTTGGAAATACAGCCTGATACTGCTGCTGATTATCGGCATTGGCTTTCTGGTAAACTGGCTGCTTAAACGATACCAGAACAGGGATAAAAAAGAAGAAATTATCTATGCTTCTCCGATAGAAAAAGCAACCAGCCTGTTGCAAAATCTGGAGAAAAAAGAACTTTGGCAAAAAGGAGAAGTAAAAGACTATTACTCCGAAATGACCGATATTACCCGTACCTATATTGAAGAAACCATTCAGGTTCCGGCAATGGAAAGTACAACGGCCGAATTATTGACAGCACTGAAAGCCGCTGTGATTAAAAAGAAAATGGGGATTAAAAAAGATACTTTCGAAACCTTTGAAAGAATCCTGAAAAATGCCGATTTAGTGAAGTTTGCGAAATCAAAACCACTGGATTTTGAAATTGCAGACGACAGAAAGAACATCGAAAAAATTATATTCACAATAGAAAAGTCCATTCCGAAAGAAGTGGAGCAATCCATAGAAGAAGAAAGACTGAAAAGAGAAAAACTGATTAAAAATCAGAAAGTAAGACGTATCCTGATAGCCGTTGCAACCAGCGTTGTCCTGTTTATCGGAACATTTATGTACTACCTGTCTACAGACGGACTGGATTTTATAAAAGATAAATTTATAGGGCACAGTACAAAAGACCTGCTAAATGGCGAATGGGTAAAAAGTGAATATGGAGAACCGTCCATTATTCTTGAAACACCAAAAGTGCTGAAACGTTTTCAGGAAGAAAAAATTCAGAACAACCTGCCGCCGAATGTCAGATCGTCGCAGAAGTTTATCTACGGAAGCCTGATCGACAATTTCAATATTGTAATTAATACAACGGCATTTAAAGACTCTGTTGCGGCTAATAATGATGTCATCCTGAACGAGAACCTGGCGCGGTTTGAAAAAACGGTAGGAGCCAAAGGAATTATCGTTAAAACCGATGATTTTGAAATTAAAGATGGCTTTACCGGCAAGAGAGGTTACGGATCGATGACGATTTTTAACCCGGTAAAAAATGAAGACCAGCGAATGGCTTACCAGATGATTGTTTTCTCCCAGAAATTCGGAGTACAGGAAATCGTTCTGGTATATCGCGACGAAGATGAAAAAGCAAAAGAAATAGCCGAAAGGATAATTAACTCTATTGAACTCAGAAAACTAGGCGAATAATGAAGAATGTTACGTTTTTACATCCCGAATTTTTTTGGCTGTTTTTGGCATTGCCAATAGCAATAGCCTGGTATTTCTGGAAAAGAAATAAGCAGACCGCAACATTAAAGATAAGTTCTGTAAAAGGATTTAAAGCGGCACCCTCGGTTTTGCCAAAGCTAAAACCGGTATTGTTTGTTTTAAGAATGCTGGCATTAAGCGCGATGATCGTAGCATTGGCAAGACCGCAGTCGACAGACGTGACCAATAAAACAAGAACCTCAAGAGGTATTGATATCGTTATGGCGATTGACGTTTCCGGAAGTATGCTGGCCAAAGATTTAAAGCCCAACCGTATGGAAGCGTTAAAACGGGTGGCTTCGGAATTTGTTGAAGAAAGACCAAACGACAGAATCGGACTGGTGGTTTATGCTGCCGAAAGTTATACCAAAACACCGGTAACGAGCGATAAAGCAGTGGTTTTAGAAGCGTTGAAAGGCGTTAAGTATGATAACGTTTTACAGGACGGTACCGGAATCGGTGTCGGACTGGCCACGGCGGTAAACCGTTTAAAAGACAGTAAAGCCAAAAGTAAAGTGGTGATCTTGCTGACAGACGGTGTGAACAATGCCGGATTTATTGATCCGAGAATGGCTTCTGAAATTGCAAAAGAATACGGAATCAGAGTTTATACTATCGGAATCGGGACAAACGGCATGGCCGAATTCCCGTATGCAATTGCACCAAACGGGCAATTCCTTTTCCGGATGATGCAGGTGGAAATTGACGAAAAGCTGATGAAAGAAATTGCCGCGACAACAAACGGGAAATATTTCAGAGCAACCAGCAATAAAAGCCTGGAGAATATTTATAATGAAATCAATAAATTGGAAAAAACCGAAATTGAAGAAATGAAATACTTCAACTACGACGAAAAATACAGACCGTTTGTATTCTTCGCACTGGGACTTCTGGTTTTGGAGATCTTATTGAGAAAAACTGTTTTTAGAAGCTTTATCTAGTTATGTGGGAATTTGAAGAACCGAAATATTTTTATCTGCTGGCAATATTACCCATATTGGTTTTGCTCTTTCTGATCAATCTGTATTGGAAACGAAAAAAACAAAAGCAGTTTGGCGACCTGGAACTAATTAAAAAACTGAGTCCGGAAAAATCGATATTCAAACCGGTTTTAAAACTGGTGGTGGTATTATTGGCTTTAGCCGGAATTATACTCGCTTTGGTCAACCCGAAAATCGGAACCAAAATGGAAACCGTAAAACGTCAGGGAGTGGATATTGTTTTTGCAGTGGACATCTCTAAAAGTATGCTGGCGGAAGATATTGCACCTAACCGGCTTGAAAAAAGTAAGCAGATCGTTTCCCAGATCATCAATCAGCTGGGGTCGGACAGAATCGGGATTGTAGGTTATGCAGGAAGTGCCTATCCGGTACTGCCGATAACAACAGACTACAGCGTTGCCAAAATGTACCTGCAAAGCATGAATACCGATATGGTTTCTTCGCAGGGAACCGCTTTGTCTGAAGCAATTAAACTGGCAACCTCTTATTTTGATGACCCGCAAACCAGCAAACTGATTGTACTGATCTCGGATGGTGAAGATCATGGTGAAGGATTTGAAGAAGCGGTAGAAGAAGCCAAAGAAAAAAGAATTAAGATACTGACAATAGGAGTAGGTACCGAAAAAGGAGGGCCGATTCCATTGAGAAGAAACGGGACTATTGAAGGATTTAAAAAAGATTCAAAAGGAGAAACAGTTGTAACCAAGCTTTATCCGGAAACCTTAAAAACCATCGCTAAAAATGCCAATGGCGGCTATGTGTTTGGAGGAAATACGAAAGAAGTGATCGAGTTTGTTAAAAACGGACTGGACAATCTGGAAAAAACAGATTTTGAAAGCCAGCAAATGGCCGATTTCCAATCGCAATACCAATGGTTTTTAGGCATTGCTTTTGTATTGTTACTACTGGATGTGTTCTTCCTGGAAAGAAAAACCGCCTGGGTTAAGAAGTTGAATTTATTTAATGAAAAAGAATAATGAAGAAGTTGTTTAGCTATTATTTTTTACTATTCTCTTTTGCAGTACTGGGCCAGATTAAAGACCGGAACCTGCCAAGAGGGAATGAAGCCTTTGAAGAGAAAAGTTATTCCGAAGCGGAAGCAGATTACCGTATTTCTCATTCAAAAGTACCGGCAAGAGCAACGGCTTCTTACAATTTAGGAAACGCGATTTACAGACAAAACCAGCCTGGTGAAGCCAAATTTGCCTATATGAAAGCAATTGAAACGGCAAAAGGCAAAAGACAGAAACACAAAGCATTTCACAATATCGGAAATGTATTCATGCTGGAAAAAAACTATGAAGCGGCTGTGGAAGCCTATAAAAATGCGTTGCGAAACAACCCGTTTGATGAAGAAACGCGCTACAATTATGCTTTGGCAAAGAAAAAACTGAAAGAGAATCCGCCGAAGAAAAACGATAAAAACAAAGACAAGAATAAAGATAAAGACAAAAACAAGGATCAGCAGGATAAGGACAACAAAGGAAAAGGAGACGATAAGAAAGATCAGAACAAAGACAAAGGTCAGGATAAAAAAGACGATAAAGGCGATCCTAAAAATAAAGACAACAAAGACGGGAAAGGCGATAAAGATAAACAAAATGCCCCGCCACAGTCGGGCGGTGCTTCCAGACAAAGAATGGAAAACCTGCTGGATGCGGTAAACAATGAAGAGAAGAAAATACAGGACAAGGTAAAAGCCAGAGAAGTAAAAGGCAGTCCGGTTAAAAATGAAAAAGACTGGTAAGGGATTATAGAAATTAAGGGATTGACACACAGAAAAACATTGGGATTATAAAAAAATGAAGAAATATATTTTTCTACTATTATTAAGTTTTCAGGGATTACTCGCTCAGGTACAATTTGACGCCAGTGTGAGCAAAACTTCTTTGGGAATCAACGAACGTTTACGGGTTGATTTTACGATGAATGAAGATGGTGATAATTTTAGTCCGCCTGCTTTTGAAGGCTTCAGAGTAGTGGGCGGCCCGAATCAGGCAGTGAGCTACTCCTGGATGAACGGAAAAAAATCCTTCAACAAATCCTTTTCGTATTTTTTGATGCCACTAAAAAAAGGAACGCTGGTTATCAAACAGGCCTCCATTGAAATTGAAGGTAAAATTTACAAAACGGCACCCATTAAGGTAACGATCACCAATGCCGTTCAGGAAGAAGTAAATCCATACAACCCACAGCAAAAAATGGGTGAGGGAATCCATTTAGTGGCAGAAATATCCAAAACCAATCCGTACATAAACGAACCGATTACGGTTGTGTACAAGCTCTATGTGAGCAATACAGCCAGCGTGCGGAACTGGAGAGAAATGGCAAGTCCGAAATACAATGATTTCTGGAGCCAGAACATCGATATTAAAAAACTGGTTGTCGAAAACGGAAAATACAACGGAGAAGATTACCGCTATGTGGTATTGCGCAAAACAGTGCTGTATCCGCAAAAAGCCGGAAAACTGGAAATAGAACCGCTTTCTCTGGACATCGAAGTTGATTTGCCTACAGGACGCCGTGATTTCTTCGGACGAATGGAATATGCCAGCGGGAATAAAACCGTTTCTGCCGGAGCAAAATCCATTAGTGTGCGATCCTTGCCCGAAGCCGGAAAACCGGTTGATTTCTCCGGAGCTGTTGGTGACTTTGACTTTAAAGTAACCCCATCGAAAACAACCTTAAAATCCGGGGAATCGCTGGATTTGGTAGTAAGTGTTTCCGGAAAAGGAAACCTGAAACTCTTTAACCTGCCCAAACCGGTAGTGCCAAGTGCGCTGGAAATGTATGATCCGGAACACAAGGAAAAAGTAAACACGCCGCTTTCCGGTATGCAGGGTGAAATTACCGACACCTATACGATTATACCGCAATACAAAGGAAATTACCAGATCAAACCAATGGTATTCTCCTATTTTGATTGGAGTGCCAATGCCTATAAAACCATTACGTCAAAAGAAATTATGGTAAATGTGCTGGACGGACCAATGCCAACATCGGGTGATCCTCAGGTTGCTTCGGCAGAAGGCAAACAAAATGTGGTGGCAAACGACCAGTTCCAGTTTATTAAACTGAAAACCAACCTTACGGCTGTTGCCCAAAAAGACTTTTTAGGCTCCGGGTTTTTCTATTCGCTTTTGCTGGCGCCGTTTTTAATCATCCCGGTAATCGTTCTGGCGAAGAAGAAAAAAGAAGCGATAGATGGTGATGTAGCCGGTAATAAAATCCGTCAGTCAAACAAACTGGCTAAGAAATTCCTGTCGGAAGCAAACAAACAACTGGGCAGCAAGGAAGCCTTTTATGTGGCAATGGAAAAAGCCTTACACAACTTCCTGAAAGCCAAACTGCACATTGAAACCTCCGAAATGAGTAAAGAAAACATCCGGGAATTACTGCTCTCTAAAAAAGCAGCACCGGATACCGTTCAAAACTTTATCGCCTTGATGGACAGCTGCGAATTTGCCCGTTATACCCCGGCATCTGTAGGAACCATGCAGCAGGATTATGACAAAGCAGTAACCGTAATTTCCGGATTGGAAAAACAAATCAATAATTAATCGCCATGAAAAAGTTATTATATATACTACTGTTGGTAACTCAGGTATTTTGGGGACAGTCTGCTTTTGAAAAAGGAAATGATAGTTATAAAAAAGAAAAATACGAAGAGGCGGTTGCACAGTATGAGCAGGTGCTGAAATCCGGTAAACAATCGGCAGAACTGTATTTTAATCTGGCAAATTCCTATTATAAAATGCATCAGGTAGCACCGGCGATTTACAACTATGAAAAAGCGCTGCTGTTAAATCCTGACGATACAGACGTTCAGACCAATTTGAAGTTTGCCCAGAAAATGACGATTGATGAAATTAAAGTCGTTCCTAAAGTGGGCTTTTCTAAAATGATAGACGACTTGTTGGATGTGTTTCATTATGAAAACTGGGCATGGCTTGCTGTTGGGGCATCCGTATTGTTCCTGCTGTTTTTTATAGGCTATTATTTTGCCCGTATCACCGTAGTGAAAAGAATCTTTTTCTTCGGGATGTTTGTTGTGCTGCTGGGCATGTTTATCAGTATTGCTGCTGCAATAGCAGAAAGAGATCATTATAAAAACGAAAGACCTGCCATTGTTTTTGCAGAAGTAGCTCCGGTGAAAAGCGAACCGAAAACGACGGCTTCCGATGCTTTTGTACTACACGAAGGAACCAAAGTTTTTGTGATCGAATCACTGGACAATTGGAGAAAAATTCAGCTGACCGATGATACCGAAGGCTGGATCGAAAAAGACGCGATTAAAGAACTGAAATAAATTATTGCGGCGCTGAAGAAACCGGTTCTTCCGGAGTATCCATGGTCTTAAAATCGTCATACCATTCTTTTACACTTGGAAAAATAAGCTTTGAAGTTTCCTGTATCGGATTGTAAAATAAAGATTTATCCATGGTTTCCTGAGAAAGGAAATAATGGTCAATATTGACCTTCTGGAAAAGATTTAGAAGAATACTCAGGATCAGTGCCATTTTCAGCGTACCAAAAACACCACCGGCAATAGTGTTTAACCAGCCCATCTGGGCAAAACTGGCAATTCCGGTAAAGAGCTTTGCCAGTAAAATAATACCGACAACAACCAGGATAAAAGTGAGCCCGAAAGCAATCACTTCGATATATCCGGGATTCCACGAAACATGATTCTCAATAACGGAGCGTACCAGATGGGAACATTTTATAGCCAGAATAATACCGATAATTAGGGAAACAAATGAAGCTAGAGCTACAAAAAGACCCTGGCGGAAACCCTGGATAAAACCGTATACTAAAATGGCAGCTAAAATGATATCAAAGAAAGACATGTTATGCGGGCTTGAATTTGTTACTTTTGCAAAAAAATAAAAAAATAACTATAAAATGATGAAAAAAATACTTTTTGCGCTTTTACTGATTAATATTATTGGATGTTCCAGTGATAACGAGGGGACAAATACAGATGGTTCTGGAGCAGGAATGAAAATAAAAAGCATTTCAGAAGTAGTTTATTACGGATCTTCAACCAGTACAAAAATTGGCAATTTTGCTTATGAAGGCAATAAACTGGTAAGTTTAACCGATCCGACAGCCAATGTTGTAACAAAATTCGTATACGCTAATAATAAGATCACGCAATTTAATGTATATCAGAACAATACTTTAGTAGCTACTCAGAATGTAAGCTATGATGGCGATAACTTAAAAACAGTTATTACTGGTTCCGGAAACACAAAAACCGAATATTTTTATGAAAATGGGATCCTGAAAGCAAAAAAAGAATCCACTTTATATGGCAATACCTGGACGGAAAATGCAGGAGAAGAATATCGTTTTGATCAAAATGGAAATGTGACGCAGGTGTTGAGTACTTCGCAATATTCCACATCGACGCTAAAGAGTAAATATTTTCACGATAACAGGAATAATCCGTTTAAAGGACAAAATCCGTATCTGAAATATTTACTGGATTTTGAATCTTTTAATGTGTTTGATGCCAATAATATACTTACACAGGAAAGATACAGCAATGCAGAAAGTACGGAACCTTATGGTACAACAACCTATGAAATACAATATAACGCCAATAATTATCCTGTTGAGATTAAAAAAATCAACAGTAGCAATAATGCATTGATTGCCAAAACGACAATAGTATACAACTAGTATAAACGATTGCTAATAATCAAAATATGTCAAGAGACGAACAACTAAAAGAGCGTTGGGAAACGCTGGTCAACATACTTTCAAACCGTTTTGCCGATGGCGAAATACTGGATTTGGATGCCATCATCTATTTAATCGGAGTACAGGAACTCGGACAGCTGAAAAGAAAATTCAAAAAAGACGAAAAGCTAAACCTGATGCATATCGCTATTTGTCGTTTGCTGGAACCATACGGCTATTATGAATTTGCTTTTTTTGACGAAGACGGATGGCCGCATTATAATGTAAAAGAACAATTGCCGCCTTTAAAAGCCGGAGAACAATCGGTACTGATGAAAGAAGCGATTGTAAATTATTTCCTTGAAAAGGAATTGATAGATTAAAAATCACAGCGGCAAAAACATACAGAACGGACCTTTTGAAAAGAAATTTATATGCGAAAAGCTGTGGAATCTGATTTCAAAATCCGTAAATTTGCCCTTTATTGAAAGACCGATGATTGATAAGATAAAAGAATACATAGGCGAAGCGCAGGCTTTTACTACAGATAATAAAGAAACCCTCGAAACATTTCGAATCAAATTTTTAGGAAGCAAAGGACTTCTTAAAGATTTATTTGCGGAATTCAAAAACGTGCCAAACGACCAGAAAAAAGAATTTGGACAGGTGATCAACTTATTAAAGACTACTGCAGAGGATAAAGTAAAATCCATTCAGGACGCTTTGGAAAGTAAAGAAGAAGCAAAAGGAATGTATGGGGATTTATCACGTCCGGGAGAACCTTTGGTTATCGGATCGCGTCACCCTATTTCAATTGTAAAAAATCAAATCGTTGATATTTTCTCCAATATCGGATTCAATGTTTCCGAAGGACCGGAAATTGAAGACGACTGGCATAACTTTACCGCATTGAACCTTCCGGAATACCATCCGGCAAGAGACATGCAGGATACCTTCTTTATCCAGACAAACCCTGATATTTTGCTGCGTACGCACACCTCATCTGTTCAGGTACGTTATATGGAAGAAAACAAACCGCCGATCCGTACGATTTCACCGGGAAGAGTTTTCCGTAACGAAGCGGTTTCCTCCCGTTCCCACTGTATTTTTCACCAGGTGGAAGGATTGTATATTGACCAGAATGTATCTTTTGCCGATTTAAAGCAAACCTTGCTGTATTTCACAAAAGAGATGTTCGGAAAATCGAAGATCCGTTTGCGTCCGTCGTATTTCCCGTTTACCGAGCCAAGTGCTGAGGTGGATATTTACTGGGGACTGAAAACGGAAACCGATTACCGTATTACAAAAGGAACCGGATGGCTGGAAATCATGGGCTGCGGAATGGTAGACCCTAACGTATTGAAAAATTGCGGCATCGATGCCGATAAATATAACGGATTTGCTTTCGGTATGGGAATAGAACGTATTGCCATGTTGTTATACCAAATCGGAGATATTCGTATGTTCTATGAAAATGACGTACGATTCTTGGAGCAGTTTAAATCCAGTATTTAAAACACCATAATGACGAACAGCCTGTATTGCGGGCTGTTCGTTTTATTTTTTATTCACGTTCTTCTGACGCTCAGAAGCCTTTTATAGTATCCTTGCAATGAAAAAAGACATCACAATCCCAAAAGTAGAAAACGTTTATGTAGCCGCTATTCAGGAGTGGAATGACGACTTTATGGAAAATTCCTGGTATGCCTATTTAATCAATGACGGTGAGGCAACTTTAGAAATGGCAATAGTTGTTTCCAAAGCATACGGGCTGATCGATGGGGAAGAACGAAAAACAGGAACGTTTCGCCATGCTTTTAAGGAAGTATTGCCCAACTCGGCTGTAAAAATAGAATTGCTGGAAAACAATGTTTTGCAGCTCAACAATGAATTTATGCTTACCTTCTTTATCGGAGGTACACTTTACGATAAAAACTACGTTTTTAGAGCCAATACCATCGATAAAAGTGCTTTAACGGAATTGCCGGTGTTGACAAAACAAGGGATTTTAGGGAAGTAAATTGTTTTTATAATTGGTCTGTTCAGGAAAATTTCACAACTTTATAGAAATTTTACAGCACCATTATAATGAAAAAGCACGCTTTACTTTTCCTCTTTTTACTACAAACGCTTACCACTTTTTCTCAGAAAAACGATTACGCACAGTATGTGAATCCGTTTATAGGAACCGGCGGGCACGGACATTCCTTTCCCGGAGCAACTGTTCCGTTCGGAATGGTGCAGCTATCGCCCGATACCCGGATTGACGGAAGCTGGGACGGCTGCGGCGGTTACCATTATTCCGATCCGGTGATCTACGGCTTTTCGCATACCCACCTTAACGGTACCGGAGTGTCCGATTTTGGCGATATCATGCTAATGCCTACGATGGACGAACCGGCTTTGGAAAACAAAGATTATGCGTCGGCATTTTCACATAAAAACGAAAAAGCAACTGCCGGTTTTTATGCCGTAAAATTAGACAAACACAACATCAATGTGAGCCTGACTGCTGCAACTAGAGTCGGTTTCCATGAATACACCTTCAATCAGGCCGGTAAAGCCAATATTATTCTGGACCTGAACCACCGCGACAAACTGCTGATGGGTGATGTCCGGATCATCAACAGCCATACGGTTGAGGTTTTGCGAAGAAGCGAAGCCTGGGCGACAGACCAATATGTTTTTGCGCGTATTGAATTCAGCCAGCCGATGCAGATTACCAAAGTCCGCAACAATGCCTTTGCTCCGGCAAAAATTACCGATACCTTTTTCGCCGGAAGCCAACTGGCGATCAGCTTTAGTAAAGACGTTAAAAAAGGAGAGAAAATATTGGTAAAAGTGGCGCTTTCGCCCACAAGCTACGAAGGTGCTGCCAAAAACATGACGGCAGAAATTCCGGACTGGGATTTCGGGAAAGTAAAAAAACAGGCAGAACAGCTCTGGAATAAAGAACTGTCCCGGATTGAAATAAGTACTTCCGACAAGGAAAAACAAACCATTTTTTATACGGCATTGTACCACACGATGATGCAGCCCAACATTGCGATGGACGTGGACGGCATGTACCGCGGCCGTGACAATAAAATCCATAAAGCCGACGGCTTCGACTATTATACCGTTTTCTCCCTTTGGGATACCTTCCGCGGAGCGCATCCGTTGTATACCCTGATCGATAAAAAAAGAACCTCCGATTATATCAATACGTTCCTGAAACAATATGAACAGGGCGGACGACTGCCGGTTTGGGAACTTGCTTCCAATGAAACCGACTGTATGATCGGATACCATTCCGTTTCGGTAATTGCCGATGCGATGGCAAAAGGAATAAGCGGGTTTGATTACAACAAAGCCTTTGAAGCGGCAAAACACAGCGCGATGCTCGACCATTCAGGACTGGATGCCTACAAGAAAAACGGATTTATCAGTATAGATGACGAACACGAAAGCGTTTCCAAAACACTGGAATATGCCTATGACGACTGGTGTATTGCCCAAATGGCCATGCAGCTGAACAAACCGGATGACTACCGGTATTTTATGAAACGTTCCCAAAACTGGAAAAATATTTTTGACAGCCAGACAGGATTTATGCGTCCGAAGAAAAATGGCGGCTGGGACAAACCGTTTGACCCGAGGGAAGTGAATAACAATTTTACCGAAGGCAATAGCTGGCAGTACTCCTTTTTTGTGCCTCAGGACATCAGCGGTATGATTGAAGCTTATGGCGGAAAAGAAAAATTTGAAGCCAAACTCGATGAAATGTTTACCGCTCCGTCAGCAACTACCGGAAGAGAACAGGCCGATATTACAGGGCTTATCGGGCAGTATGCACACGGAAACGAGCCGAGTCACCACATGGCCTATCTGTATAACTACATTGGCAAACCGGAAAAGACACAGCAAAAAGTACACTACATCCTGGATGAATTTTATAAGAACACACCGGACGGACTGATCGGGAATGAAGACTGCGGACAAATGAGTGCGTGGTATGTGCTGAGCAGTATGGGAATTTATGCGGTAACACCGGGAATGCCTTTGTGGAGTACGACCAGGCCGTATTTTGACAAAATCAAAATTAATTTTGAAGACGGAACGTCCAAAACAATTACGAAGGATACTCCGGCGGAAACATTAAAAAACATAGGACTAAACAAGGAAATTGTGGTGCTGAACTTAAATCCGAAAGATAAAATTGTTCCGGTTCCGGCAATTGAGGCAGAAGGTAAGGCCTTTAAAGACAAACTCACGATTGCCATAACCGCAGGCAGTAAAGATACTAAAATATATTATTCCGACAGTTCTAAGCCGGGTACAGGCTTTAGTGTTTACACAAAGCCGTTTGTCATTGAAAAATCGGCGGTGATCAAAGCCTATGCAGAAATTAAAGGACAAAAAAGCAATGTAGTGACCGCTTCCTATTTTAAAAAAGACAACAATTGGACAATAGCCCTTACATCAAAATACAATCCGCAATACCATGCCGGCGGACCGGAAGGACTGATCGATGGGATTTTAGGAACTGAAAACTGGCGAAAAGGCGACTGGCAGGGATATCAGGGACAGGATTTTGAAGCGGTTATCGATTTGAAAAAACAAAGACCGGTTTCTGCAATAACCGCCCGTTTTCTGCAGGACAGCCGCGCCTGGATTGTAATGCCTGTTAAAGTGGAATTCTATTTATCGGACGATAATGTAAACTTTAAACTGGCGGCAACGGTTGAAAATACGTTAAATCCAAAAGTAACCGACAATACGATCATTCCTTTTAAAGCGAACACAAAACAGGCAAAAGCCCGCTATGTGAAAATCATCGCCTACAATTATGGGAAACTGCCGGAATGGCACCAGGGAGCCGGAGGGGATGCCTATATTTTTATTGATGAAATACAAATACAATAATCAGCCTTAGGGTAAAAGAAAAAAGCAAGTCCGTTTAAGACTTGCTTTTTTTATAGGCGGTTATTCTTTGACCGGGAATAAGAGCGATGCAATTACCGAAAGAATCAAAATACTGCCCACAATGAGCAGGGATACCGGTGACGATATGTGAAAGACCGGAGCGATAAGCATCTTGATACCGATAAAACTCAATATAATCGCTAATCCGTACTTCAAACGGCTAAACATATACATGAAGTTGGCTAAAAGAAAATAAAGCGCTCTAAGGCCTAAAATAGCGAATATGTTCGAAGTGTAAAGGATAAACGGATCGTTTGGCGCAATGGCAAAAATAGCCGGAATACTGTCCACGGCAAAAATCAGGTCGGTAAACTCAATAACAGCCACAACAACCAGTAAAGGCGTTGCCATTTTAATACCGTTTTTAACGGTAAAGAATTTATCGCCGTCATAGTTTTCGCTTACTTTAAAAAAGCGGTGTATCAGTCTTGCACCCGGACTTTTGGTAAAATCTTTATCACCGTCGTCACTGTCTTCTGCAAACCAGGATTTGATTCCCGCATAAATAAGGAAAATACCAAAAACGGTCAGGATAACATTAATTTTTGCCGCATGTCCGAAAAGGATCATTTCCGGTAAATACGTCATGTTGATCAGCTCCACACCGGTGAAGATAAAGATAGCACGGAAAACCAATGCCCCTATAATCCCCCAAAACAGTACTTTGTGATGCAGTTCTTTGGGAACATTAAAAAATCCGAAAACGAGTATGAACACAAAGAGGTTGTCCACCGAAAGCGCTTTTTCAATCCAGTATGCCGACTGGAACTGGGTAAACTGCTCCAATCCCATATAGTAATAAATGACCCCGCTGAATCCCATCGCGAGTGAAATCCATACGATGGACCATGCTAAAGCTTCTCTGTTAGAAACCACATGGCTGTTTTTGTTAAAAACGCCCAGGTCAAGTAAGAGCATTACAAGGATAATAATCGAAAAGGCGGTAAGAATTCCCGGATGGTTAATTAAGTGGTCCATAATGTTGTCTTTAATTTTGTGCGAAAATAAAACTTCTTTTTTTCTCCAAGGGAAAAGAGTGTAAATATCTTGTAATCAGTATTTTATAGTGCTTTTTTGATGAGGCTGTCAAAAAAGTACAGCACAAAAAAAAGAATTTAATACATTGTAATCCAGTGTTTTAAATTCTTTTTTGGGGTCCGGAAACGGTAAAATCTCCGGAAACGTGAAAAATGAAAAAAATTAATCTAATTTTTCCGTTAGCTTTTTAAATACTTTTTTAGGCTCTTTTCCTTCATATAAAATGTCGTAAACCGCATCTATTATTGGGGTTTTGGCCTTATATTCCTCATTCAGCTTATACGCGCTTTTAGTGGCATAATAGCCTTCGGCTACCATACTCATTTCCATCTGGGCAGATTTTACAGTATAGCCTTTCCCGATCATGTTCCCAAACATTCTGTTACGCGAGAAAACGGAATAACCGGTAACCAGCAAGTCACCCAGATAAGCAGAATCGTTGATGTTGCGCTTCATTTTGTGAACCTTCTTGATGAATTTCTTCATCTCGCGGATAGCATTGCTCATCAGTAACGCCTGGAAATTATCGCCATAGCCCAGACCATGTGCAATACCGGCAGCGATAGAATAGATATTTTTAAGCATTGCGGCATATTCCGTACCGACAATATCATCAGAAATTTTAGTTTTGATATAATGGCTGTTCAGGTTTTTAGCCATTACTTTTGCCGTTTTGGTATCTCCGCAGGCAATCGTTAAATAGGAAAGACGCTCCAATGCCACTTCTTCTGCATGGCAGGGGCCGGTAATAACGCCAATATTATCATAAGGAATATCGTACACACTGTGAAAGTGTTCGCCAACGATTAAACTCGTTTCCGGTACGATACCTTTAATGGCCGAAAAAATAACTTTATCCTGCAGGCTAACCGTTAGTTTTTCCAGTTCACCGCTCAAAAAAGCCGATGGAATGGCAAAAATCACATAATCGGCATAGGCAACCGCCTCGTTAATATCGTCTGTTAAGATTAGTTTATTGGTATCGAATTCAACGGAACTCAAATAATTCGGATTGTGTCTGTTTTGTTTGATATGTTCAATAGCATAGGTACTTCTCATGTACCAGGCTATTTCTGAAAGATTTACGCACAACATCTTTGCAATGGCCGTAGCCCAACTTCCCCCGCCTATTACTGCAAATTTCGGATTGTCACTCATTATCATTTTTGTTTGTGAATCCAAATGTACTTAAAAACATAGGAACAACAAAGTATCGATTGTAAAGAAATCAGAACGGAAAGAGAAAGCTAAAAAAATCAAAACCAAAAAAGTGGCACGCAAATTGGATATCGTTACTTAAATTAAAAAAGGAGACTTATGAAAACGATAAAATTACTCTTAGCCCTGCTAATGATACCGCTCACATTTTCATCTTGTACAGTGGCAGAATATGGTGATGATTATGTAGATGACGGTGCGACTTTACCGCAGTTAATGCAGCGATATGAATTGTGGTATGTGGATTATGAAAGAACAACAGGCCCCGGTGATATTCCTTTTTTATCAAGAGCGTTTACCCTTTCGCTGGTAAACGGAACCCTGTTTGCAAACAATAACCTTGTGGGGATCGGTTCCACCGGAAACGGCTTTGGTATCAATGTAGGATATTATGATTTTTATCCGGGTGAAGTGCGTTTCTTTCACAACGTTTACGGACAGTATAACTTAGAGGTTACCCGTTTGAGTGCCAATGAAATCCGGCTGTACAACCGCAACCTGAATACATCCTATTATCTGGTAGGCTATCAGCGCAACAGCTTTGATTACAACCGTTTGTTTTATGATAATATTACCTATTTCCTGCAGGAATATAAAGCCTGGGAAAAAGTATATACCAGTAACGTAGGGGCGCTGAACGATTTTGACCACGAAAACTTCGTACAGTTTTTATCCGGCGGGAATAATTTCCGTTCTTCACAGGATGCTCCCGGTACTCCGGTTAATAATATCTATTGGGATTTTACAGGGCTTTACGGGATTCAGCAAGTGCCCGGTAACCCGTATCAGAAAATTTTAACATTAGATTATGATTTCTGGGGCAATGAAGGCTTTAGATTGACCGTTATTAATGACAGCAGGATTCGATTGTTTCACCAGGCATCCGGTACTACTTATGAATTTCAGGGAAGAGGATTTATTCAATACCTGAAAGAAGGCGGGATGAAGAGAGTGAAGCAGCAGGACCTCAAGTTAAGTTAATTAAAATAGTTACTATTTTTTGTTTTTGGTGAAGAAAGGCGCTCTGAATATAATTCAGGAGCGCCTTTCGTTTTTAAGTCGTGTTATAAAAAAGCTTTAGTAGCTCATTTCCACAATTTCGCGGACTTTATCTAAAGTGATGTTCTGGCGTTCTCCCATGGCTTTCCAGCCTCTCTGGTCAAAACGTTCCACAATAAAATCGGCTGTTTTTTTATAATCCGGGGTATAATTGGAAATCTTGGTTTCCATACCCATTATATGGAAAAACTGAACTGTTTTTTCAATTGCCTGTAAGGCTTTTTCTTCAACGGTAGTACCGGTAACATTCCAGATGCGTTCGCCGTACTGTGCTAATTTTTCTTTTTTGGTTTCAAATAAGGCACGGTACAGATTCGGGCCAATGATGGCCAGTGTTCTGGCATGGTCAATTTCGTATAAAGCGGTTAACTCATGTCCGATCATGTGTGTGGCCCAGTCGGTTGGAACACCTTTCTGGATCAGACCGTTTAAAGCCATCGTACAGCTCCACATAAAATTGGAAGCCAGTTTGTAATCTGTCGGATTGTCCACCACACCCGGACCAATTTCAATTAAAGTCTGCAGGATACCTTCGGCAATGCGGTCCTGTAAAAGCGCATCATGAGGATAGGTAAGGTATTGCTCCATCACGTGGGTATAGGCATCAATCACTCCGTTCTGCAATTGTCTTTTCGGTAAAGAAGCAATAACGGTAGGATCACAGATGGAAAATTTCGGAAACAGTGCCGAACCGCCAAACGACAGTTTTTCCTGTGTTTCATTGATCGTGATAACGGCTCCGGAATTCATTTCGCTTCCTGTTGCCGGTAAGGTCAATACCGTTCCAAACGGCATGGCGTTTTCCTTGATTAAAAGTCTTTTGTGAAGAATTTCCATAGGATTGCCTTCGAAGTTAACGGCTGCCGAAATGAATTTAACACCGTCAATCACAGATCCGCCGCCAACAGCCAGGATAAAATCCAGCTTCTGCTCTTTAATAACCGCAACAGCTTTCATTAATGTTTCATAACGGGGATTCGGTTCAATACCTCCGAATTCTACGATTTCAAAACCGCTTAAAGCCGTTTTTACCTGATCGTAAACACCGTTTTTGAAAATGCTGCCACCACCGTAAGCCAGTAATATTTTACTGTTTTGCGGAACCAGCTGGGCTAATTTTTCGGTTTGTCCTTTTCCAAAGACTAAATTGGTAGGATTATATAGTTCAAAATTTAACATAGCGATTTTGATTTGAATTATTTACAGTTCAAATTTAGGGAAGATTATTCCAATCACTTTTAAAACTATGTTAATAGAAAATAAAAAAATAACGCTGATTGTCAGCGTGTAAAGGTTATTTTTTATAGAAAAGATTGTGGTCGATATACTCCCAAACCTTGCCGGGCAGCATGGGGGTAATGTTTTTTCCTTTTTTGATGTTCTCCCGGATAAAGGTAGAGGAAAGCTCAATGACCGGAGCACCGACTCTGTGGATTTTCGGGTGATTGATGAACTCGCCGGAAACAATTTCGGACGAAATTCTCGGATAGACATAAATGTTGTGATTGTTCAGGATCACTTCATAGTTTTTCCATTTGTGCAGCGAATTCAGATTGTCTTCACCCATAATCAGTGAAAATTCGTGCTGCGGATATTTTTCCTGCAAATGTGCCAGCGTATTAACCGTATAATTGGGCTGAGAGAGCTTAAACTCAATGTCGGAAGGCTTTATTTTGGGATATTCGGATGTTGCTAAAAAGACCATTTGCAGCCGATGGTGATCGTCCAGTAAGGTGTTTTTCTTTTTGTGGGGATTGTGTGGTGTTACAATCATCCAGATCTGATCCATATCGGTATTTTCTGCCATGTGATTGGCAATAATCAGGTGGCCGATATGGATGGGGTTGAACGTTCCGAAATAAAGCCCTATTTTCATTTGCAGCGTTATTTTATGAATGTATTCCGATAATAAAGGGAAACTATTTTACAAAATCTCTAACCAGTTCGTATGCTTCCTGTTTGGCAGTGTCCAGATCATAGTTTTTTATGATTTTGTCAAACTGCGGCGCTGTAGCCAGCTCAACAGATGCCTTGGCGATACGCATGTTGATCTTGTCTTCACTTTCGGTAGAACGTTTTTTCAAACGGATCTTTAATTCGTCAATACTCGGAGGTTTCACAAAAACCGCTAAGGTTTCGTCTGGAAATTTTTTCTTGATACGCAATCCGCCGGCAACGTCAATGTCGAAAATAACATTTTTGCCTTTGGCCCAGATGCGTTCCACTTCGGTTTTTAAAGTACCGTAAAAATTATCGCGGTAAACTTCTTCCCACTCTAAAAAATCTTCGGCTTTAATGTGTTGTTTGAAGCTTTCCAGCGAAATGAAATAATAATCGGTTCCGTTTATTTCTTCACCTCTTGGGGCGCGGGAAGTAGCCGAAATTGAAAATTCAAGGTTCAGATCTTCTTTGCCCAATAAGTGTCTTACAATTGTTGTTTTTCCGGAACCGGACGGTGCTGAAAAAACAATTAGTTTTCCTCCTGTATTCATGCTGTTGTATTGTGAAGTTTTAGCTGTTATAAAACATTTAAAACCTGTTCTTTAATTTTTTCTAATTCGTCTTTCATCTGAACGACCAGTTTCTGCATTCCGGCATGATTCGATTTGGAACCCATAGTGTTGATTTCACGTCCCATTTCCTGAGTGATGAATCCCAGTTTTCTACCGTTTGCTTCCTGTCCGGAAAGGGTTTCCAGGAAATAATCCAGATGGTTGGTCAGGCGGACTTTTTCTTCCGTGACGTCTAATTTTTCAAGATAATATATAAGCTCCTGTTCAAATCGGTTTTCGTCAACATTGACCTGCAATTCCGAAATAGCATGCTGCAAACGTTCTTTGATTGCCTGGATTCTTTCCGGATCTAAAACCAGTGCCTGTTCCATAAAACTGCGGATGTTGGCAATTCTCAAACGGAATTCTTTTTCCAGTGAAGCGCCTTCATCTTTTCGGAAATTATTGATGTTAACCAATGCTTCTGTTACCACATTCTGGATGTGTTTCCATTCGTTTTCGTCAATTTCATCCCGTTCTGTTTTTAAGGCATCCGGCATCCGAACCGCCATTTTCATCAATTCGGTAATGTCGGCATCCGGAAGGATATCGCGCATCTGATTCATATACGCTTTTACAATCGGGGCGTTAACTTTTGTTGACGTTTCTTCTCCGGTAACTTCAATGTATAGGGAGAAATCAACTTTTCCGCGTTCCAGCTGTTGTGCAATCTGATTGCGAAGTCCCAATTCCATTTCGCGAAAAACAGAAGGCATACGAACGTTAAGGTCGAGCCCTTTACTGTTTAAAGACTTAATTTCTATAGTAATTTTTTTGGTTGGCAATTGCAAAGAAGCCTTGCCGAAACCAGTCATCGATTGTATCATATAAAAATGTAATAGCTACAAATGTACTAAAAAGAGTTCAGTATGTTAAAAAAGTTAAGTAATCCCTTTTTTGTCAGTTTGTTTCTCCTTTTTCTGCGTAACCAGATAAACGCCTAAAAAAATTAAAAGGGAGGAGCCTGTTTTTACCCAGCTCAGCTCGTCTTTGCCCAGGCTTATTGCAAAAATGGAAGCGAAAAAAGGCTGCAGGTAAATGAAAACCGCAACGGTTGTGGGTTTTAACTCTTTCATGGATAGTAAGTTGAGTAAATACGTCAGGAAGGTGGAAACCACAATCACAAAACCGATTTTCCAATAGACGCTAAGCGGCATACTGTGCCATTCGATTTGCTGAAATTCCTGCCATCCGAAAGGAATTACCATTATAAAACCAAAAAGATAAATCCATTTTACAAAGGTGTACGGACTGTATTTGTCCATTAATTTTTTAACCAGGATAAGGTAAAAACCATAAGAAACGGCATTTACAAAGACTAAAAAGTTGCCGAGGGCCGCATTTGGGGCGTTAATCATCGACTTTCCGTAAAGAATCAAAAGTACCGTTCCGGCAAGTCCCAGGAAAATACCGGCTACTTTTTGCCGCTGCATGCGTTCCCGCATAATAATAGCCGACAAAACCAGAACGATCATGGGTGTGGTGACCATTAAAACGGCACCCATAATGGGAGAAGTATAGCTTAATCCCTTAAAAAAAGTAAGCATGTTAAACGCCACGCCAAAAAAGGCGGCAGCAATAATCCGGAAGAAATCCTTTTTGTCGATTTTTTGCTTTTTGGCAGGGTTGAGCCGGTTAATTCCTATCGAAGCCAGCCAGAACAATAAGGTTGAACCGCCTACGCGCATAAAAATAAAACCGAAAGCATCCACATAAGCAGGCATGACATCCTTAGCAATCGTAAAGGTCACCCCATAAATGATCGCTACCGTCCAGGCAGCCATCAAGGCATAAGTACGTTTGCTCATTTAGCCCAGGAATGCAATAGCTGCGGCAACCACTTTAGGGCTGTTTCCCACAAAAGCTTTTCCGTCAATAAGAATAACCGGACGGCTTAAAAAAGTATAATGCTCTAAAATATACCGTTTGTAATCGGCTTCTGTCAGGACTTCATCTTTTAAACCCATTTCTTTATACAGTTTGGCTCTTTTGCTGAAAAGCACTTCATAATTACCGGTAATGGCATGGATTTCTTCCAGTTGTTTTACCGTCACAGGAGCTTCTTTAATGTCCTGTAATTCGAAAGTGTCCAGATTTGGAAGGGATTTTAAAATGCGTTTGCAGGTATCGCAGGTTTTTAAATGGTATATTTTTCTCATGATAATTGTCAAAAAAATGTTGCTGCAAAAATAGTAAGAAACTTAACGAATATAAGCGAATCGGATTCATTTTTAGTTTCTGGAGAAACCGGCTCTTTTTTGAATTTATCTTTTGACTACATTAGCGGAAAAGAAAAGTATGAAAACAAGTTTTGATATTTCAAGAAACAGCAGGGATAAACTTTTAGCTGTTTTGGAAAGCCATTCTCTGGAACAACTCAATAAAGTACCGGCCGGATTTAGTAATAACCTGATCTGGAATATTGCCCATATTGTGGTGGTACAGCAAATGCTGGTATATAAATTATCCGGATTGCAGATGCAGGTATCGGATGAAATGGTGGAAAAATACAAACGCGGTACAAAACCGGAGGCAGATGTTACTGCGGCAGAAGTGGAAGCCGTTAAAAAACTGCTGCACACCACTATCGATACCACCGAAAAGGATTATAATACCGGGCTGTTTCAGGAGTATACCGAATTTAAAACGATGTCAGGTTTTGTGATTAAAAACGCTGCAGAAGCGATTGAATTCAATAATTACCATGAAGGTATTCATACAGGCATTATCATGAGCATCCGCAAGTTTATTTAAGGATCAGATAAGGCTCCAGCGCATCATAGGATAAGAGCAGTTCCCGCGGACCGTCAACATAAGGAGCGATTTCGTAAGTGTTGTAGTAAAGGATCAGGCCTTTATCGGAGAAAACATACGTTTGCGGCAATTGAAAAACCTCGTCTTCAAACATCAGTCCGCCTTCGTTAATAGGTTTGTTTGCCGGTATTTTGAATTTCTCGCGGAACTTTTTCTCTGCAAAAGCGGTTAGTCCTTTTTTATCTTTTAAAAAGTCTTTTTCTGTAATGGTCTTTCCGGTTTCGGCATGAACAAGAATGGAGCGTAAACCGCTATATCCGTGGGCACCGCCGGTAAAGGTGTAATGTTTTAAAGTGATGTTGATAACCTTGTCCGAATGATAGGCTATTTGTCCGTCAATACTGGCTTCCCATACCGGCATGTGGTCATCCGGGAATTGGGTGGTCACATCCGTATACGATTTGATGAATAAATCCATCAGCTGGGTGTAGTTGGAAGCATTGTATGGTTTTTCGCCAAAATAGATGATCTCCCGTACCGTATTGAATACGGCATTGTTGATGCTGTCCTCAACTACAGGACTGTTTTCGGCTATAGGAACATTGATTTTTACCTGAGTACAGGAGGAATCACAAGGTGTTTTACTCTGTTTTTCATATACGATATTCTCGAATTGTATTTCTTTTTTCTGGCAGCTGACTGTTAAAAGTCCGATTAGAAGAAAATAAGCGATATGTTTCATGGTAAAAATGTGTTAATAATTCATAAAGGTACAATTTTCTATATTGTCAACAGAAAATAAAGGGTAAATTTGCTTAGTTTATTTGGTAAATAAAGAACAGATTTATGAAATTTAATACAAAAGCTATACATGGTGGTCAGCACCATGATTCCAGTACAGGGGCTGTAATGCCGCCTGTATATCAGACCTCTACGTATGTACAGACAAGTCCTGGTGTGCCTTTGAATGAGTACGAATACAGCCGTGCGGCGAATCCTACAAGAACAGCTTTGGAAAATGCCTTAGCCAGTATTGAAAACGGAACACGCGGTTTGGCTTTTTCTTCAGGTCTTGCGGCTACCGATTGCGTTTTGAGATCGTTAAAAGCAGGTGATGAGGTAATTGCTATGGACGATTTATACGGTGGAACATACAGAATGTTTACCCGTATCTATAAAGATTCCGGAATTGTTTTCCATTTTGTGGATATGAATGATCTGGAAAAATTCGAATCGTTGATTAATGCCAATACCAAATTGGTTTGGGTGGAAACACCAACGAATCCTTTGATGAAACTGGCCGATATTGCAGCTATTGCAACCATTACGCAAAAACATAAAATCATTTTTGCAGTCGATAATACGTTTGCAACACCTTATCTTCAAAAACCATTGGATCTGGGAGCGGATATTGTAATGCACTCGGCTACAAAATATTTAGGAGGACACTCCGATGTGATTGCCGGAGCGTTGATTGTGAAAGATAAAGCATTGGGTGACCAATTGCATTTTCAGCAATTTGCAACCGGAGCCACATTAGGACCACAGGATTCGTTCCTGGTACTAAGAGGAATTAAAACCCTGCATTTAAGAGTACAAAGACATTGTGAAAACGGTGCTAAAGTAGCGGAATTTTTAGTGAACCATCCTAAGGTTGAAAAAGTGTATTACCCTGGACTGGAATCACATCCTTTTCATGAAATTGCTAAAAAACAAATGATTGGCGGTTTTGGCGGAATGGTAACATTTACGTTCAAGTCCGGCAAGAAAGAAGATGCGATTGACTTCCTTGAAAAAGTATCAGTATTCACTTTGGCGGAATCATTAGGCGGAGTAGAATCGTTAGCGAACCATCCGGCCTTAATGACGCATGCTTCGATACCGGAAGACAAACGTAAGGAAATTGGTATTTCGGATGACCTGGTACGTTTGAGCGTTGGGGTAGAGGATATCGATGATCTTATCGAAGACTTAAAACAGGCTTTAGCATAAGCGCCATTAAAATACAAGCACAAAAAAACCGGGAATCTCCCGGTTTTTTTTATTGTTATCGTGTACTGTTAATTCAGGTAGTAGATATAACCTACGTTTAACCAGACTAACCAGTCGTTTGCTTTGTTTTCTGTGTAGATGTTCGGATCAGGATTTAAACCGTCAACCCAGTTGGAGAAATAATATTGGAAACGTAAATCAATCATTAAATCCGATAATTCCGTTAGTTTATAACGTGTTCCGACACTGGAAACGATTGACCATGCATTACCGCCGTCATTTTTCACAGCGCCCATATATTTTGTAGGTGTTACATTAGGATTGGTACCCAGGTTTGGCCCTAAAGTAGAATACGCTTCGGTATCGTAAAAGCTGAAATGTGCACCCAGACTCACAAACGGAGCCCATGCACCCGGAGTAACGGAGAAATCACGAATACTCAAAGGGAAATATTCCAGCTGCATTCCAACGTCGGTTACAGCAGTCGAACCTCGCATCCCTCTAAGCTGATTGGCCATAACAGACTGTTTGCTGTCCTGTACCCATTGCCCGAAATGTTTTAATTTTGTTTTGCTGTATGATAACTCTGTACGAAGTTTGAAGTGATCGTTGAAATATGTTTCAGGAGTATAACAATTACACTCGGCGCGGTATGAAAAGTTGAGATAATGCACAATACCAACTCCAAAACCGGTATTACCGGCATCGGTTTTAAAATCGCTTCTTTCTCCATAATCAGACTGGAAAGCCACAGGACCGGCGATAACCCCAATTTCATGAGAAAAACCGAACTGAGCTTTTACGGAATAACTGGTTCCTAAAGCCAGAGCTAATAGGAGGTTTACAATTTTTCTAGGCATTTTCACTAAAAAATAATAACTTTTCTTGACAAATATATAAAAACATATTTCACCGTAATAAAAAAATGATAATATGTTGAAAATATAATGGATAAAACCAAAATGTTGCTTTGAGATTAACAAAACGATCCTTCTTTTTAAAGATAGTGAATCTTTGTGATAAGAATTATACAAAAGAGAAAATAATTGCGTTTTAGTCTATATTTGTAAATCAATATTCCGTTAATGAAAAAAACACTTTATATTTTTTTAATACTGATTACCACTGTTAGTTCATTCGCTCAGCAAAATCAATTGTGGAGAGGTTTTTTTTCGTATGCGGAAGTAACTGATATTGCAGCAACTCCAATACGGGTTTTTACGTCTTCTGAAAATGCGGTTTTCTCGAAAAGCCTGATTACAAATGAACTGAAGACCACCACATCAATTAACGGACTTAAAGCCGAAACGATAACGGCTTTGCATTTTAGTGTCACGAAGAATAAAACATTTGTCGGGAATAATAACGGCTTGCTGCTGATTGTCAATGAAGCGGACGGCAGCATTTTTAATGTTGTGGATATTGTGAACAAGCCTTCAATAGCACCCAATAAGAAAAAAATAAACCACCTGTATGAAAGTGACGGAAAGCTTTATATTTCCTGCGATTTCGGAGTATGTGTGTACAATCTTGCCACTTCAGAGTTTGGCGACACCTATTTTATTGGTCCGGCCGGACAGGAAGTAGAAGTTTTGCAGACCACTATATTTAACGGTTTCATCTATGCCGTAACCCGGAATAACGGTATCCGTAGAGCAAGTGTGGGGAATCCCAATTTAGTGGATTTTGCACAATGGCAGGAATTTGATTCCGGAAGCTGGCTGGGAGCGGTGACCTTAAACAATAAATTATTCCTGGCGAATACCAATAACCGTATTTACAGTTATACCAATGCGGCGATCCAGGAAGTTTATACCACCGGACAACAGGCTGTCGATTTTAAGGCTGCCAATGATAAACTGGTGTATACTTCGGCAAATCATGTTTATGTTTTTGATAATGTAATGGTCTTGCAGGCGCATATTACCCAGATTCCGGATGTCGTAACGACCTTTACCTGTGCTGTTGCTGCCGGGAACAATATTTTTATCGGGACAAAAGACAGGGGGATGTTCAGTACAACGGTATTGAACCCGATGAGCTTTGAGAATAACACCCCGAACGGACCTTTTAAAAACAGGATCTTTTCACTGAAAAAAGCGCCGAGTGCTTTATGGGCAGTGTATGGTGATTATACCAGAACCTATAATCCGTATCCGTTGGATTCTTACGGGATCAGTAAGTTTGTGGACAATGTCGGCTGGTCGCTAATTCCCTATGAAAACCTGGCAGAGGCAAAATCACTGAGCCGTATTGCGGTTAACCCGAATAACGAGAACCAGGTTTTTGTAAGTTCTTTTTATTCCGGACTTTTAAAGATAGAAGGCAACAGTTTGTCCGCTCTTTATACCAATTTGAATACCGGAACAAACGGACTGGAATCATTGTTACCGCCGCCGGTTAATGATGTAAGGGTAAACGGACCGGCTTTTGATAAAAAAGGAAACCTGTGGATGACAAACAGCAGGGTCAATAAAGGCTTAAAAGTTTTAAAGACCGATAACCAATGGGCTTCTTACGATTTGAGCAACGTAACGGTAGCGCCCAAAGACGATAGTTACAGCACTATTGTTGTGGATAAGAACAATACCAAATGGATCCCGTCTTTATATAATGGGGTGATTGCCTTTAATGAAAACTACGGGAACAAATTTATACTGATCAAAACAGGTGCCGATGAGGGAAATCTTCCGGATAATGATGTGAGAGCAGTGGCAATCGATACGAAGAACCAACTGTGGATCGGTACCTATAAAGGGTTGAGAATATTGCCGAGTGTCGATCGGTTTTTAAGTGAAACAACACTAACAACAAATGCGATTATCATTCTGGAAGACAATCTGGCTCAGGAGCTTTTCTATCAGCAGAGTATCACGGATATTGCTGTGGACGGGTCCAATAATAAATGGATAGCGATTGCAGATGCCGGTGTTTTTCAGGTTTCTCCAAACGGACAAAGTGTACTGCACAAGTTTACAAAAGAAAACTCACCGTTGCCAAGTAACAATATCAACGATATTGAAATTGACGGCGTCACCGGAGAAGTATTTTTTGCCACCGATAAAGGGCTGGTTTCTTTTAAAGGAACGGCAACAAAGGCCAATGATGACCTGAACAATGTATATGTGTTTCCAAACCCGGTACGTCCCGGATTTAGCGGTGAAGTAAACATCAGCGGATTGATTGATAAAGCCAATGTGAAAATCACCGATATTGAAGGAAACCTGGTTTTTGAAACCACTTCGCAGGGAGGAACGGTGATGTGGGATACTACGGCATTCGGAAAATATAAAGTAGCCTCCGGTGTTTACATGATTTTTATTGCTTCTGATGACGGTGCCGAAACAAAAGTGAAAAAAGTAATGATTATCCGTTAATGGCTATATTCCCGAATAATTGCCATCATTCCAATACAGTAAAAGATGCTTGTTAAAACAAAAGCAATCGTTCTTAGTGCCCTTAAATATCAGGAAAAAAGCCTGATCGTAAAATGCTTTACGGAATCGGACGGACTGAAATCCTATTTTGTGCAAAGTGCCTTTTCCGGTAAAAAGAGCAATCAGAAAATAGCCTATTTTCAGCCGCTGACACTATTGGAAATAGAAGCGAGTCATAAGAATAAAGGAACGTTGGAGCGTTTTAAGGAAATCAAACTTTCAACGCCGTATGCTTCCATTAATATTGATATTGTAAAAAGTACAATTGTCATGTTTCTTTCCGAGATGCTGCACAATACCATCAAGGAAGAAGAAAGAAACGGAAACCTTTTTTCCTTTCTGGAAACAGCCTTGCTATGGCTGGACAATCACGATGAGGTTGCTAACTTCCACCTGATGCTGTTGCTGGAAATGACTAAATTTTTAGGCTTTTATCCGGATACTTCGGATGACGGGCTGCCTTTTTTTGAAATGACCGAAGGCATGTTTGTGCCCTTTCACGGAATAAGCTGTCTTTCCGAACACGAAACCCGGCTTTTCAAAAAGCTCAAAGACCTGAAATTCGACAGCGATCAAAAGGTGTTTAACGGAATGGAAAGGCAAATACTACTTAGAATACTACTCGATTATTATACTTTTCATTTTGACGGTTTTAAAAAACCCCGGTCACTGGATGTGCTCAAAGAAGTTTTTTCCTAAAAAGGCTTTGCAAACTGCTATTTTCTAATTGTCTTAACTAAGAATTATTCAAAAATCCGTACTTTCGCGAATTGATTAGAAAAAACGACAAAATGAGTACGAAATTTACTGAATACAAAGGACTTGATTTGCCAACAGTAGCATCTGAGGTGCTTGATTTTTGGAAAGAGCAAAACATCTTTGAAAAGAGTATCACTTCGCGTGAAGGAAACCAGCCATTCGTGTTTTTTGAAGGACCACCTTCAGCAAACGGATTGCCGGGTATTCACCACGTGATGGCACGTTCCATTAAGGATATTTTTTGTCGTTATAAAACTCAAAAAGGATTCCAGGTAAAGCGTAAAGCAGGCTGGGATACTCACGGACTTCCGGTAGAGTTAGGAACGGAAAAAGAACTGGGAATCACGAAAGAAGATATCGGTACCAGGATTACCATTGCAGAATATAACGAAGCGTGTAAAAGAACCGTTATGCGTTATACAGACGTGTGGAATGACCTGACCGAAAAAATGGGCTACTGGGTAGATATGGAAGATCCGTATGTTACCTACAAATCCAAATATATGGAAAGCGTTTGGTGGCTGTTAAAGCAGATCTATGATAAAGAGCTGATGTACAAAGGCTATACCATCCAGCCGTACTCGCCAAAAGCAGGTACCGGACTGAGTTCCCATGAGGTTAACCAGCCGGGAAGTTACCGGGATATTACCGATACAACAATAGTAGCGCAGTTTAAAGCAAAAGAAGAAACGTTACCGGATTTTTTAAAAGGTTTCGGAACGATCCATTTCCTGGCATGGACAACTACGCCATGGACGTTACCGTCCAATACCGCTTTAACGGTAGGACCTAAAATCGATTATGTTTTAGTAAAAACCTTCAACCAGTATACGTTCGAGCCGGTAAATGTCATTCTGGCAAAACCGCTGTTGGCAAAACAGTTTGCAGGGAAATATTTCCTGGCAGAAAGTGATGCCGATTTTGAAAACTACAAACAGGAAGATAAAAAGATCCCGTATGCAGTACTGGCAGAAGCAAAAGGAGCAGATTTAGTAGGAACGCAGTACGAACAATTGTTAGCCTATACATTACCGTATCAACATCCGGAAAACGCTTTCCGCGTGATCCCGGGTGATTTTGTAACCACAGAAGATGGTACCGGTATTGTACATACGGCGCCTACATTTGGTGCGGATGATGCTAAAGTAGCAAAAGAAGCAGTGCCGGAAGTGCCGCCGATGTTAGTATTGGATGATGCCGGAAACCCGGTTCCACTGGTAGATTTACAAGGTAAATTTATCAAACAGATGGGAGCCGAGATGGGCGGTAAATATGTAAAGAATGAATATTATAACGATGGTGAAGCTCCGGAACGTTCCGTTGATGTAGAGATTGCCATCATGCTGAAAGAAGCGAATAAAGCTTTTAAGGTAGAAAAATATGTCCATAGTTACCCGCATTGCTGGAGAACGGACAAACCTATTTTATACTATCCGTTGGATTCCTGGTTTATCAAGGTAACCGAAATCAAGGATAGAATGTTTGACCTTAACGAAACGATCAACTGGAAGCCGAAAGCAACCGGAGAAGGACGTTTTGGAAACTGGTTGAAAAATGCAAACGACTGGAACTTATCCCGTTCCCGATATTGGGGAATTCCGTTGCCTATCTGGAGAACGGAAGACAAATCGGAAGAGCTGATAATCGGTTCGGTAGCAGAATTATATGCGGAAATTGAAAAAGCAATAGCTGCAGGATTGCAAACGGAAAACCCGTTTAAAGGATTTGAAATCGGTAATATGAGTGAAGAGAACTACGATTTGGTAGACCTTCATAAAAATATCGTGGATACGATCACGCTGGTTTCGCCAAACGGAAAACCGATGCAACGGGAAAGCGATCTTATCGACGTATGGTTCGATAGTGGTTCGATGCCGTATGCACAATGGCATTACCCGTTTGAAAACAAAGAACTGGTGGATAACAATATTGCTTTCCCGGCAGATTTTATTGCTGAGGGAGTAGACCAGACCAGAGGATGGTTTTATACCTTGCATGCCATCGCTACGCTGGTATTTGATAAAGTAGCCTATAAAAACGTAGTTTCTAACGGACTGGTATTGGATAAAAACGGACAGAAAATGTCCAAACGTTTAGGAAATGCCGTTGACCCGTTTGAAACCTTAAAAGAATATGGTCCGGATGCTACGCGTTGGTACATGATCTCGAATGCGAATCCTTGGGACAACCTGAAATTTGATATTGAAGGGGTGGCAGAAGTGCGACGTAAATTCTTCGGAACCCTGTATAATACCTATTCTTTCTTCTCTTTGTATGCGAACATTGACGGTTTCCAATACCAGGAAGCGGAAGTGCCGCTGGAAGAAAGACCGGAAATTGACCGTTGGATCCTGTCGGAACTGAATACATTGGTAAAGAATGTGGATGAGTTTTATGCAGACTATGAGCCTACAAAAGCGGCGCGGGCAATATCCGATTTCGTTCAGGAAAATCTGAGTAACTGGTATGTGCGTTTGTGCAGAAGACGTTTCTGGAAAGGAGAATATGCCCAGGATAAAATCGCGGCCTACCAAACCTTATACAGCTGTTTGTTAACCGTTTCGAAGCTGGGTGCGCCAATTGCTCCTTTCTTTATGGATAAACTTTACAGAGACTTAACGCAGGCAACACAGTCGGAACAATATGATAGTGTACATTTGGCCGAGTTTCCGCAATACGTTGAAAACTTTGTTAATAAATCGTTAGAGAGCAAAATGCAGAAAGCCCAAACGATTTCTTCACTGGTTTTATCCCTGCGTAAAAAGGAGATGATCAAAGTGCGTCAGCCATTGCAAAAGGTAATGATTCCGGTACTTGACGAAGAACAACGTTCTGAAATTGAGGCGGTTTCCGACCTGATTAAAGCGGAAGTAAACGTTAAGGAGATTGAGCTTTTAGACGATGCTTCAGGGGTATTGGTGAAACAAATCAAGCCTAATTTTAAAGTTTTAGGACCGCGCTTTGGTAAAGATATGGGATTGATTTCCAGTGAGATACAAAAATTCACTCAGGAGCAGATCAGTCAATTGGAGAAAGAAGGCAGCCTGGCGCTTGTTATCTCAGAAAAAAGTGTTAATTTAACAACTGAAGATGTAGAGATTTCTTCACAGGATATTGAGGGTTGGTTGGTAGCAAATTCCGGAGGGATTACAGTGGCATTAGATATTACCATATCTGATGAGTTAAGGAAAGAGGGAATCGCCAGAGAGTTAGTTAACCGTATCCAGAATATCAGAAAAGATTCGGGATTTGAAGTAACGGATAAAATTAAAGTTCATCTGCAAAAAAATGTGCAATTAGAAAATGCAATCTTGAGCAATGAGTCCTATATAAAGTCAGAAACGTTAACCGAAGCCTTAATTTTTGAAGAAAACATCAACAATGGTATAGAAATTGAGTTTGATGACATTAAAACAAGAGTATTAATTTCAAAATAAAAGAAATTATGGTGGATGAAAAAATAAGATATTCCGACGCTGATTTAGCTGAGTTCAAAGAATTAATCTTGAAAAAGATGGAAAAAGCAAAAGCGGATTTGGATTTGATTAAAAGCGCCTACATGAATGACCTTAATAATGGTACAGACGATACGTCACCAACCTTTAAAGCATTTGAAGAAGGTAGCGAAACCATGTCTAAAGAAGCGAATTCACAACTGGCTATCCGTCAGGAAAAATTTATCAGAGATTTGAAAAATGCGTTAATCCGTATTGAAAATAAAACGTATGGTATCTGTAAGGTAACCGGAAAATTAATAAACAAGGAAAGATTGAAATTAGTTCCGCATGCTACAATGAGTATTGAAGCGAAGAATTTACAACGTTAATCTTTTCAAAATCTTTTAAAACGCTCCGTATGGAGCGTTTTTTATATCAATAATTCTCTTATTTTTGTGCTCAAATTATAAAAAATGTCCTTAAGAAAATCCTATTTATTAGTCATATTGGTTTTGATCATTGATCAGCTGTCTAAAATCTATATCAAAACAAACTTTGTATTGAATGATGAGGTTTATGTTTTTGAATGGTTTAGAATTCATTTTATTGAAAATGAAGGTATGGCCTGGGGAGCTGAAATTCCGGGAACTTATGGGAAATTATTTCTGACACTTTTTAGAATTGTAGCAGTTTGCGGTATCGGATACTGGTTGTATGATTCCGTGAAAAAGAACAGTTCGAATTACCTGATTGTAGCGGTGGCTTTAATATTAGCCGGAGCTTTCGGGAATATTATTGACTCTGTTTTTTACGGCGTTATCTTTAACGACAGCTTCCATGAACCGGCATCATTATTTGCTTCCAACCCTTACGGAACGTGGTTTCACGGAAAAGTAGTAGACATGCTGTATTTCCCTATCTGGGAAGGTAACCTGCCCAAATGGCTGCCATTGTGGGGCGGTAAGCATTTCACATTCTTCAATGCTATTTTTAATGTAGCCGATATGGCAATATCGGTGGGAGTAGGGATTCTGATCGTATTTAATAAAAAAGCTTTCGGAAAATAGAAAAAAGTAAGAATTTTATGTTTTATTAGAGGGATTTTTTATTTTTGGCACCTTAATTTTAAAATGAATTATTGTGAAAAAAATAGTACTATTTTCATTATTTCTCTTAATCTTTATTGGGTGTAGTTCCGATTCTTCTGTAGGAAACCCGGGAAATCCTGAGCCAACGCCTGCTGTACCGCCTGTTCTGGTTACATTGGCAACTACATTTCCCAGCGGGAATATTCAGTTTAATGCTACAGTGCAGTCATTAGGTGATGGCTACCACGAAAGAGGATTCTGTTGGGGGTATAATACTAATCCAACCAAGGATTTAACAAACTACATTGCAGCTGATGGATCCGGAACCGGAAATTTCTTTAAAATTACGCCATATACGGATATACTGGATCTTGGCGGGCGTGTCTATAATGTGAGAGCCTATGCTGTTACCGGAAACGGAATAGTTTACGGAAATAATCTTACAATGACTACACCACTCAAATATTCGTTGGCGACAACAGCAGTAAAAGAAATATATACTAACAGAGCCTCTTTTAACGGGAATGTCATTTCGAATGATTCGCATTATGGTAATGTGGCCGAAAAAGGTTTTTGTTACAGTACTTCGCCAAATCCAAGTTTGACAAACGGGACAAGTGTAAATATGACGGGTATGGTGACAGATCCTAATGCTTTGGGTGATTATTCGAGAGTAGTACAGGGATTGATCATGAATACGGTGTACTATGTGAGAAGTTATGGCAAAGATTATAATGGGGAAGTGTTCTATGGAAATGAAGTAAGTTTTAAAACGGCAGGTCAGATAGGTGCTTCAGGAGGTTATGTGTTTTATGATAAAGGAGAAACAACTAATGGATGGCGTTACCTGGAGGCAGCTCCGAATGATCTGACTTATAATGGTTCCAATGTTATGACCTGGGGATGTTATGGATCAATAATAGGCCAGACACAGGCAATTGTGGGTTCCGGATTAGAGAATACGCTAAGAATCCTGTCGGTATGTACTAATAACGGTACGGCAGCAAAGGTTTGTGATGCCTATTCGGTAAACGGACTTAATGATTGGTTTTTACCATCTATTGAAGAATTAAAAATCTTTTATTTAAGTTCTGTCGGGGCATATACGATTCCAACGGCTTCACCAAGGGAATATTGGTCGTCTACGGAAAAAAACATGGATCAGGCGCAATCGTATGACACGCAATATTCCAGTATAAATGAGTGGGAATATAAAAGCTACGGAAAAAAAGTAAGAGCAATCCGCAGGTATTAACGGGTTTGCAGATAATATAAAAAAGGGTGATCTTTAATCACCCTTTTTTTATTGAGTATGTCTGATGAGGCGTAACGATATAATCCAGTTGCACATCCTGCGGAATGGTGTCAGGAATGATTGCTTCGGCTTCAAAAAAGGAAAGCCCTACTTTGATGATGTCTGTCCTGCATTCGGCTAGGAAAGTGTCGTAAAAGCCCTTTCCGTAGCCTACGCGGTGCCCGTTTGTGTCAAATGCCAAAAGCGGTACAAAAACCACATCTATTTTGGAAGAAGGCACTTCGATCCCGTCAACCGGTTCCGGAATATTGTACTCGTTTTTCCTGATCCGGGTATTGTCGGTTAGCAGGAAATGCGTCATTTTACGGGTTTCAAAATCCGATTTCGAAATAATGATGTCTTTGTCTTTTCCGGCCAGTATCTGCAGGATAAATTCGGTGTCAACTTCTTTGTGCTCGGTTATCGGCAGGAATAAATGATAATAAGTTTTATTCCAGATGTCCAGTTGCAGCAGCCTGTTGGCAATAGCCAGGCTTTGCTCTTCCACTTCATCCGGCGAAAGCTGCCGGCGTAATTCCTTATATTTTTTTCGAA
This sequence comes from Flavobacterium sp. 40-81, assembly GCF_001898245.1. NCBI lineage: Bacteria > Pseudomonadati > Bacteroidota > Flavobacteriia > Flavobacteriales > Flavobacteriaceae > Flavobacterium > Flavobacterium sp. 40-81. The sequence goes on along the minus strand of NZ_MKTM01000010.1, from coordinate 114,964 downwards.
GCGCTTTTTTATTCATTGCTGAGGGAAGTTGAAATATGATAAATGGCATCTCCCTGGTACACTATGGGAGCATCGTTTACATTGATGATATAGCCCGAATTGGGCGCTTTGAGCCTGTGCTCGATCTTGCCGTACGGATCGGAAATGGTTGCCAGTAAATCACCGCGTTCCACATAACGGCCCACTTTGGTATGACCGTGAAACATTCCGGAATATTTGGCGCGGATCCAGCTGGATTTATTAATGTAAATGCTCTTGTCTTCGGGTATATGCGTTTTCTTTCGTCCGTTGAGCATGTCAAAATGATGTAAAATCCTTTTGGCACCTTCAACGCCCTGTAAAGTAATTTCGTCATTAAAATCATTTGACTTTCCGCCTTCAAACAGTAACATCTTGACCCCTAATTTATGACAGGAATTGCGGAAAGAACCACTGATGTTTTTGGAATACAGCGTGAAAGGAGCATGAAACACATCGGCCAGGTCTTTTAACTCCTTGTTATCCGGAATGATCCGGATCTGTGCGGCATTAAAACGACTGGCGCCGCCGGCATGAAAATCAATAGCATAATCCACATGCGGGATAATCTCCTTTAGCAGGTAATAGGCAAAACGGCTGGCAAGCGAACCCATTTTACTTCCGGGAAATACGCGGTTCAAATCCCGTCCGTCCGGAAACTCCCGGGTTTTGTTCACAAATCCGAAAACATTGATAATCGGAATACAGATAACCGTGCCGCTTTTCGGTTTGTTGATTTTCTGTATAATCAACTGCCGGACAATTTCTGTTCCGTTAATTTCATCGCCATGAAGGCCGGCTGTGAATAAAACGGTTGGGCCGGGAACTTTGGAACGTTCAACGATAATCGGGATTTTTAATTTTGTCATCGTGTGAAGCTTGGCAATTTCCATATTGATGGTCTTGCTTTCACCCGGTAAAACAGTCTCTTTTAGGATGGTAATATCCTTATGCTGGTAATTCATAATTGTAATCAAAAGATAAAAATATACAATTATAGCGTACCGGCGCTAAGTTGTGGGTTGTTTTTCGCTTTTCAGAAATGTTATTCGTAATTTTGAATTAAATTCCGATAAAACAGAACCGCATCAATGAGTATTCCTTCTTTAGAACTTCAAATACAAACATTACCCGATAGTCCCGGGGTATATCAATATTATGATAAAGACGGAAAAATATTATATGTCGGGAAGGCTAAAAACTTAAAGAAAAGGGTTTCCTCTTATTTTAATAAAATCCACGATACGGCAAAAACCAATGTGCTGGTTAAAAAAATTGTATCGATCAAGCACATCGTTGTGCCTACGGAAACCGACGCGCTTTTATTGGAAAACAACCTGATTAAAAAATTACAGCCGCGGTATAACGTCCTGCTAAAAGACGATAAAACCTATCCCTGGATCTGTATCAAGAAAGAACCTTTTTCGAGAATATTTCCAACCCGTAACATGGTAAAGGACGGCTCGGAATATTTCGGGCCCTATACCAGTTTTAAAACGGTACATACGCTTCTGGAGCTAATCAAGGAATTATACCCGCTGCGAACCTGTAATTACGACCTGAGTAAAGCCAATATCGACAGCGGAAAATTTAAAGTCTGCCTGGAATACCATATCGGTAACTGTAAAGGACCCTGTGAAGGATATGAAACGCTGGAAAATTATCAGAAACATGTCAATGCCATTCGCGAAATTCTCAAAGGGAACTTTAAAGAAAGCTTAAAAGACTTTAAAAAACACATGACCGAACTGGCAATGGACATGCGGTTTGAAGAAGCCCAAAAAATAAAAGAGAAAATCGAAGTGCTGGAAAATTACCAGTCCAGATCGACAATCTTAAATCCGAAAATATCCAATATCGATGTCTTCTCCATCGTTTCCGATGAAAGTATGGCCTATATTAACTTTCTTCAGATTTCGCACGGGGCGATTGTCCGTTCACACACGATGGAGCTGAAAAAGAAACTGGAAGAAACCGACCAGGAACTGCTGGAACTCGCTGTTGTGGAACTTCGCGAGCGTTTTCACCTCAATTCAAAGGAAATAATAGTGCCTTTTGAAATAGATATGGGTGAGGCCATCCGGGTAACGGTACCGAAACTGGGCGATAAAAAACAGATTCTGGACCTGTCGGAACGCAACGCGAAATACTATCGTCTGGATCAGCTGAAACAAATTAAAATTGTAGATCCGGACCGCCATACCAACAGGATTATGGCGCAGATGCAGAAAGACCTGCGTTTGCCGGTGGAACCACGGCATATAGAATGTTTTGATAACTCCAATATCCAGGGAACGAATCCCGTTGCCGCCTGTGTGGTGTTTAAAGACGGAAAACCAAGTAAAAAAGATTACCGCCACTTCAATATCAAAACAGTGGAAGGACCCAATGACTTTGCTTCAATGGAAGAGGTGGTATACAGGCGGTATAAGCGCCTTTTGGACGAAAACGAACCGTTGCCGCAGCTAATCATCATTGATGGCGGTAAAGGACAGCTGTCGTCGGCGCTAAAAAGCCTGGATGATTTGGGTCTGAGAGGTAAAATTGCAATTATCGGCATAGCCAAAAGACTGGAAGAGATTTATTATCCGGGTGATTCGGTGCCTTTGTATCTGGATAAAAAGTCGGAAACACTAAAAACGATACAACATCTTAGAAATGAGGCGCATCGTTTCGGAATCACTTTTCACAGGGATAAAAGAAGCAAGAGTGCGCTGCAGACTTCGGTGGAAACCATTCCCGGAATTGGCGAGAAAACGATGATTGCGTTACTAAAACATTTTAAATCTGTTAAAAGATTGACTTTGGCAACGGAAAAAGAAATTTCTGACGTTGTGGGGCTTTCAAAAGCCAAAAAAATTACCGAATTTTACAAAGCAACCAATGCTACTAAGTAACATGAAAAATATATTACTGCTATTTTTAAGCTTTTGTTTAGTACAATCGGTGTTCTCACAGGAAAAAAGACCTAAAGTAGGGGTTGTTTTGAGTGGTGGCGGAGCAAAAGGCCTGGCACATATTGGTGTGTTGAAAGTGTTGGAAGAAGCCGGTGTTCAGGTTGACTATATCGGCGGAACCAGTATGGGTGCCATCATCGGCGGTCTGTATGCTTCCGGATATTCCGCCCGGCAATTGGATTCCATTTTTCGCGAAGTCGATTCCGACGCGCTGTTACAGGATTATATTCCCCGTTCCTCAAAGAGTTTTTTTGAAAAACGAAACGATGAAGTGTATGCTTTAGCCTTACCTTTTAATAATTTCAAAGTAGGCGTACCAACAGCCCTTTCAAAAGGATTGTATAACTATAACCTCTTAACGCGGTTAACGAACCATGTGCGCCATATCCGCGATTTTAACGAACTGCCGATACCGTTTGTCTGTATCGCCACCGATATTGAAACCGGAGAAAAAATTGTGTTGCGAAAAGGTGTATTGCCGCAGGCTATTCTGGCAAGCGGTGCTTTTCCGTCGTTATATTCTCCTGTGGAAATAGACGGAAGAATACTCGTAGACGGTGGTGTTGTGGATAATTACCCCGTTGAAGAACTGAAAAAAATGGGCGCCGATGTGATCATCGGAGTTGACGTTCAGGATGGTCTAAAAGACAGGACAACAATAGGCGGTGCCACCGGAGTGCTTTTGCAGATCACCAATTTTTCGATGATTGAAAAAATGGAAGCCAAAAAAAAGGCTACCGATATTTATATCAAGCCTAATATTCACGGGTATTCTGTGATTTCTTTCGATCAGGGAGGTGAGATTATCAAAAAAGGTGAAGAAGCGGCTTTTACCGTTTATGAAGATCTGGTTAAATTGGGCGCCATCGCCAGTAAGTCAAGGCTTTTTGAACCAAGACGATTAACAGATACCTTAAAAGTTGCCGATATACATGTAAAAGGACTGGAAGGCTATACCCGAGCCTATGTTTTAGGGAAGCTGCGCTTTCATCCCAATTCAAAAATAACCTATGCCGCATTAGACAAAGGCATTAATACCCTGAATGCTACACAAAACTTTAGTACAATTTCCTATTCTTTTGATGAAGCCGAAAAAGGAGACAACCTGATCCTGACGCTTAAAGAAAATCCGATAAACCGCTATCTGAAATTCGGTCTGCACTATGATGAACTGTTTAAAAGTGCCTTATTGCTGAATGCGACCCAGAAAAAATTCATACTTAAAAATGATGTTATTGCCCTGGATGTTATTTTAGGGGATAATTTCAGGTATAATCTGAATTACTACATAGACAACGGTTTTTACTGGAGTTTCGGAGTGAACTCAAGATACTACAGGTTCAATAAAAATGTGGCCACCGATTTTAGCGACGGTCAGCTGCTTCGGGATCTGGGATTGAAATCGATTAATGTTGATTTTTCGGATTTTACCAATCAGATGTATTTCCAGACCGTTTTTGCGCAGAAGTTCCTGATCGGCGCCGGACTGGAACACAAACATTTAAAGATCAGATCGTCCACGCTGGAAAATAATTCGCCGATTTTAACAAGTGATAACTATTTTTCCGCTTTTGGAAATTTAAAATACGACTCCTTCGATCAGAAGTACTTTCCGAAAAGAGGATGGTATTTCTTTGGCGATTTCAGAACGATTTTATACTCGGATAAAGGCGAAGACCATTTGAGCCAGTTTTCAATTGCCAAAGCCGATGCCGGAATCGTGAAGACATTCTTTAAAAAGCTTTCGCTGAAATTGCAATCGGAAGCCGGATTTACCATCGGTAACCGTTCCGTTCCGTATTTTGACTTTGTTCTGGGGGGTTACGGATATACGACCATCAATAATTTCAGGCATTTTTTAGGCTACGACTTCCTGAGTATTGCCGGGGATAGCTATATAAAAGGAAGCGGTACGCTCGATTATGAGTTCTATAAAAAGCACCATATTAACTTTACGGCCAACTATGCTAATGTGGGAACAAGGATTTTTCGTACAACTGACTGGTTTTTAAAGGCACAGTACTCCGGATATGCTTTGGGATACGGATTTGAAACCTTAATTGGCCCGATTGAGATAAAACACAGCTGGTCACCGGAAACGAAAGAAAATTACACTTGGTTTAGTGTAGGATTTTGGTTCTAAAATTGCAGGAAACGTTTAAAAAGCGACATTTTTTATATTAAATGGTATTTTATATGTGAATGTTTTTAAAAAATTCTATTTTTGAAAACTAAAAAAACCAAAAAACTTATAATATGTCAATTTGGAAACGAAAACCTTTAGGACAATTGCTTGAAGAAGCATCCGAGTCTGAGAAGGGATTAAAGAAAACATTAACAGCCCCCGGATTAACTGCATTAGGAGTTGGGGCTATTATCGGAGCAGGACTTTTCTCTATTACAGGATTGGCAGCCGCTACAAATGCCGGTCCGGCCATTACAATTTCCTTTGTGGTAGCCGCTATAGGCTGTCTTTTTGCAGGATTGTGTTATGCTGAATTTTCATCGATGATTCCGGTTGCCGGTAGTGCCTATACGTATTCCTTTGCGACTATGGGTGAGTTTATCGCCTGGATTATCGGATGGGATTTAGTGTTGGAATATGCCGTTGGAGCAGCCACCGTTTCCATTAGCTGGTCGCGTTACCTCATTAAGTTTCTCGACGGTTATGGCATTCACCTCAGTGAGTCGTTAACACATTCCCCTTTTGAAGGCGGAATCATCAATATCCCGGCGGTTTTAATCGTAATGGTAATGTCTTTGGTTTTAATGAGAGGGACAAAAGAGTCTGCTTTGGTTAACGGAATCATTGTTTTACTAAAAGTGAGTGTTGTTTTAGTGTTTATCGCATTAGGATGGCAGTATATCCGTCCGGAAAACTATACGCCATATATTCCGACTAACACAGGAACATTCGGTGAATTTGGTTTTACAGGAATTATCCGTGCAGCAGCAATTGTATTCTTTGCCTATATTGGTTTTGATGCTGTTTCAACAGCCGCACAGGAAGCTAAAAACCCAAAAAGAGATATGCCAATCGGGATTTTATTATCCTTAACGATTTGTACCGTATTGTATATTTTGTTTGCTCACGTAATGACAGGAGTGGTAAATTATTCCGCTTTTGCAGGTGCGGACGGTATTGCTCCGGTAGCAATTGCCATTGACCACATGGGAACAGCAGATGCTTCCGGAATGATTACCCCGGCTTTCCCATGGTTGAACAAAGCGATTATTTTAGCTATTCTTGCCGGATATGCTTCGGTAATTTTAGTAATGTTAATGGGGCAAAGCCGTGTTTTCTTCTCGATGAGTAAAGACGGATTAATGCCAAAAGTGTTTTCGGAAGTACATCCGAAATACAGAACACCTGCAAAAAACAACCTGTTATTCATGTTAATCGTGAGTTTGTTTGCAGCATTCGTACCGGCTAGAGTTGTTGGGGAAATGACGAGTATCGGTACCTTATTTGCCTTTATCCTGGTTTGTCTGGGTGTATTGGTAATGCGTAAAAAAATGCCGGATGCACCAAGAGCATTTAAAACACCATTAGTGCCGTTAGTGCCGATATTGGGAATTTTTGTATGCTTGTTCATGATGGTATTCTTACCATTGGATACCTGGATTCGTTTGATTGTATGGATGATGATTGGTTTTGACCTTTATCTTTTCTACGGAATGAAAAACAGTATTTTAAACAAGGGAACGTTTGATAAGAGCAGCTACAAAGTAGTAAGCCTGTCCGGAATAGGGATGGTTATCGCTTTGGTAATTGTGGCTTTTGTTCACCACTCGAACCCTGAAATTGATGACACCTTCCTTTTTTACTTCTCCTTGGTATTCTCAGCAATACATGCTGTGATATATGCATTGAGTTATAAAAAGAACAAATAAGAACGTTTTAGTTTAAAATTCCCAAAAAAATGTCAGTAATGCTTTTTTTGGGAATTTTTATTTTAAGGGATTGTGATTAATTCCGATATTTGTATGATTATGAGTTTACATTGGGAAGGCTTATTAGGACTGTTAAAATACCTCATTAAGAGAAATCCGGAATGAGAGTATTGGTTTATGCTAAAATATTTCAACAGCGCTGAGCGAAAATCAGGATGCTATAGTTTAAATTTTTTAAATTAAAAAAATATGCCATTTTATCATAAATTAGGACAAATTCCACCAAAAAGACATACGATTTTCCGTAAACCAAACGGAGACTTATACTACGAGCAGCTTTTTGGAACTGTTGGATTTGACGGTATGTCAACCAATATGTATCACGAACATCGTCCGACACAAGTAAAAGAAATCCGCAAGCAATACAATGTTGCTCCTAAGATTGCAAAAGATAACAACATCCAGTCATACCGGCTGAGAGGATTTCAGGTTCAGCCTGAAAATGATTATCTGGAAAGCAGAAAGGCCGTTTTAACGAATAGTGACTGTACTATTATACTTGCTGCTCCAAAAGAATCGACTCGTGATTATTTCTATAAGAATACAGATGCGGATGAAATGATTTTTATCCACAGAGGTACCGGGAAATTAAGAACGATGCTGGGGAATCTTGATTTTAAATATGGTGATTACCTGATTGTTCCGCGAGGGATGATTTATAAAATCGATTTCGATACAGACGATAACCGTTTGTTCATTGTAGAGTCAAGAAGACCTATCTATACTCCAAAAAGATACCGCAACTGGTTTGGCCAGCTTTTAGAACATTCTCCTTTTTGTGAAAGAGACATCCGTCGTCCGGAAGAACTGGAAACGTATAATGAAAAAGGCGACTTTGTAATCAAAGTAAAAAAGAAAGACGAGATTTTTGAAATGGTATATGCTACGCATCCTTTTGATGTAGTGGGATATGACGGATTCAACTATCCGTATGCTTTGTCTATTCATGATTTCGAACCGATTACAGGAAGAATTCACCAGCCGCCACCGGTACACCAGACTTTTGAAACGGATGCTTTCGTGGTTTGCTCTTTTGTACCCCGATTATATGATTATCACCCGGATGCAATACCGGCTCCTTATAATCACAGTAACATTGACAGTGATGAAGTACTGTATTATGTGGATGGTGACTTTATGAGCCGAAACGATATTGAGGCAGGGCATATTTCATTACACCCGGCAGGAATCCCGCATGGACCGCACCCCGGAGCTGTTGAAAGAAGCATCGGTAAAACCGAAACGCAGGAATTGGCCGTAATGGTCGATACCTTCAAACCGTTAATGGTTACCGAAGAAGCAATGAAAATTGCAGACGATAAGTACTACCAATCTTGGTTAGAGCACTAATTCTTAGAAATAAAAAACAAACAACAAACATTTGAGCTATTCGTTAATTAATTAAGGAATAGCCGCTTAAAATATTATTACAATGAGTAAAGAAGTAAAATCAGTAGAATACGGATTAGAAAAAATATTTGAGGGCGCTCAGGATTTTCTGCCGCTTTTAGGAACGGATTATGTAGAATTCTATGTAGGGAACGCAAAACAGGCAGCACACTATTACAAAACAGCATTCGGATACCAGTCATTGGCTTATGCAGGATTGGAAACCGGTGTTAGAGACCGGGCTTCTTATGTTTTGAAACAGGACAAAATCAGATTGGTGCTGACAACGCCTTTAAATGCCGATTCGCCAATTAACGACCATATCGTTAAACACGGTGACGGAGTGAAAATTGTGGCACTTTGGGTTGAGGATGCAACAAAATCGTTCGAAGAAACTACAAAACGCGGTGCGCGTCCGTTTATGGAGCCAACAGTTGAAAAAGATGAGTTTGGTGAAGTAGTTCGTTCCGGAATCTATACTTATGGTGAAACGGTTCACATTTTTGTGGAACGTAAAAACTACAACGGTGTATTCTTGCCGGGTTACAGAGCCTGGGAATCAGACTACAATCCGGAGTCGGTTGGATTGAAATACATCGATCACATGGTAGGAAATGTGGGATGGAATGAAATGAATACCTGGGTAAAATGGTATGAAGATGTGATGGGATTCGTAAACTTCCTTTCTTTTGATGACAAACAGATCCATACAGAATACTCCGCTTTGATGAGTAAAGTGATGTCTAACGGTAACGGACGTATTAAATTCCCGATCAACGAACCGGCTGAAGGTAAAAAACGTTCACAGATTGAAGAATATTTGGATTTTTATAACGGACCGGGTGTACAGCACATCGCCATTGCTACTGACGATATCATTTCGACAGTTTCCCAATTGAAAGCAAGAGGTGTTGAATTTTTATCGGCTCCGCCAAAATCATATTATGATGCTATTCCGGCAAGATTGGGCGAACACATGGAAATGATGAAAGAAGATATTGCAGAACTGGAGAAGTTAGCCATCATGGTTGACGCGGATGAAGAAGGATATTTATTGCAGATCTTTACGAAGCCTGTTGAAGACAGACCAACGCTGTTTTATGAAATAATTCAGCGAATGGGAGCCAGAGGATTCGGTGCCGGTAACTTCAAAGCATTGTTCGAATCTATCGAAAGAGAGCAGGAATTAAGAGGAACTTTGTAAAAAAGGACTTTTAACTGAGAATATTTCAAAAACAATGCTTCAAAAAGGCTGTTTTTTGCTAATATTGTGTTAAAGTTAAAAATTGATTTGTAAATCAACAAAAACTGTATACCTTTGCACTCGCAAAAATGAGGCGTCATAATCCTCAGATTTGTGAAATAAATTTTCATAATTTATAGTTTTTTGGTTGGTTAATAGCATAAAAACTCAGTCATTCTTTTGGCTGAGTTTTTTTGTTTCTTATTTTTGGAACAGAAATTGTAACTTGTTATTTCGAATGTTAAAAAATGAGCCTCATGAAAAAAACGGTAATATTATTTTTCCTCCTGATAACGGCAGTTACTTTTGCTCAAAAAGACAGTGCTTACGCCGCCGGTGAATGGTTTAAGTTTAGGATTCATTACGGGATCGTAAATGCAGGTTATGCCACCATGGAAGTTCAGGAAGCAGTAAGAAATAATAAAAAAGTTTTCCATATTCTGGGAAATGGCTACACTACAGGAATGACAAAATTCTTCTTCAAGGTTGAAGACGATTATCAAAGTTATATAGACAAAGAAACCGGGAGACCGTACCAGTTTATTCGGAAAATAGACGAAGGCGGCTATAAGAAAAACCAGGAAGGCTTTTTTAATCAAACAAAAAAAACAGTTTTTGTTAAAGATTATGAAAAGAACACTGAAAAAACATTTTCAGTGCCGGAAAACGTGCAAGATATTGTATCTTCATTCTATTATTTGAGAAATCATCCCAAAATAGACAAGTTGAAAGAAGGCGAAGCCATCGTGATCGACATGTTTTTTGATGATGAAACATTTAAATTTAAGCTAAAATTTATCGGTAGAGAAGATATAAAAACTAAATTTGGGACCATTTCCACGATGGTATTCCGACCTTATGTTCAAGCTGGACGCGTTTTTAAAGAGCAGGAGAGTTTAACAGTTTGGATATCAGACGATGACAATCGTTTGCCGATCAGAGTGAAGGCGAGCTTGGCAGTGGGTTCACTGAAAGCGGATTTGGATGGATTCAAAGGACTTAAAAATTCTTTCAAAATTAAAGTTAACCAATAATGAAAATTACCCCGGAGATTCAAAATAAAATTGATGAAATAGATGCGAAATATCAGGCTATAAACCAAAAGACCGAAACCCATTTGGAAGGGATGCTTTGGTCTAAGCCGATAACGTATTGGGATTATATACAAACAGACCCGCTTTTGAGTCTGCAGGTTCAAAGAACCACGCTGCCTGATGAGATGGTTTTTATCATGTACCACCAGGTAAACGAATTGCTTTTCAAAATGATCCTATGGGAAATCAACCAGGTATCCCACTGCGAAAAGCTTACTACTTCGCTGTTTACAGACAAACTGATGCGCATTAGCCGTTATTTTGATATGTTAACCACTTCTTTCGATATCATGAAAGAAGGTATGGCAGTTGAACAATATTTAAAATTCAGAAACACCCTGACGCCGGCCAGCGGTTTTCAGAGTGCACAATACCGTTTGATAGAATTTGCTTCAACAGATCTGATAAACCTTATCGATCACCGTTTCAGAGCAACAATAGACCGAAACACACCATACGAGCATGCTTTTGAGCATTTGTACTGGCAGGCTGCCGGAAAAGACTATAAAACAGGTGAAAAGTCCTATCTGATCAAAGAGTTTGAAAAGAAATACAAAAAGAGTTTCCTAGAACATATGGAGGAATTCAACACCATTAACCTTTGGAAAAAATTCAAACAGCTGCCGGAAAAAGACCAGCAAAACGAAGAACTGATACAGGCAATGCGCCATTATGACAAAACCGTAAACATTACCTGGGTAATGGGTCACTATAATGCCGCTGTTAAATATATTGAGAGTGTGCCGGGAACGCAGGAAGCTACCGGAGGAAGTGATTGGAAAAAATATATGTTGCCAAAATATCAAAGAAGGATATTCTTCCCGGAACTTTGGTCGGATATAGAATTGGAAAAATGGGGAGAATAAAAGAATAACCACAAAACCTACAAGAATTGAAGTATATTGCCATCATATTATTATTAACAACATTATTCGCCTGTAATAAAAAAGAGGAAAAGCAAGTTAAAGAAACAAAAGTAAAAAAAGAGAAAATCCTGGTAGAATACGGTTTTACTCTTAATGATTTTAAAGTCGTAAACGATACGATAAAATCAGGAGACAGTTTCGGAAAGATTTTGGGTGCCCAAAACTTTGACGCCGCTAAGATTCATGAAATTACAGAAAAAGTAAAAGACAGCTTTAATGTTCGCGATATTAGAATTGGGAAGCCATATACGCTACTGCAAAACAAAACGGCTCCGCATGATTTAAAGGTTTTTATCTATCAGCCGGATAGAATGACCTATTATGTGGTGGATCTGCGGGATTCTATTGCTGTGCACAAAAAACAACGTCCGGTTACGATAAAGCGAAGAACGATTGCTGCGGCAATAGACGGATCGGTGTCCGAAACCTTGAAAAGAGCTGGAGTGGACGCTTCACTGGCACCGCAGTTATCCCGTATTTATGCCTGGTCTATTGACTTCTTTAAAATTCAGAAAGGCGATAAATTTGCAGTAACCATTAACGAAAAATACATCAGCGATACCATTTATGCCGGAGTAGAAAGCATTGATGCTTCCTATTTTGAATACAAAGGAAAAAAAGTATATGCCTTTCCGTTTAAGCAGGACCCGAATTCAAAGCGGGTGGACTATTTTGATGAAGAAGGAAAAGTGCTGAAAAATATGTTTTTGAAAGCGCCTTTGAAATTCGTGAATATTACCTCACGTTTTACCAAAAGCCGTTTTCATCCGGTGCAGTTAAAATGGAAAGCCCATAACGGAACGGATTATGCAGCACCTACCGGAACACCAATCATGACAACCGCTTCCGGAGTGGTGGAACGAACAGGATATACGGCAGGAAACGGTAACTTTGTGAAAGTAAAACACAACGGAACCTTTGCCACACAATATTTACACATGTCGAAAATTTTAGTACGACAGGGACAACGGGTACAGCAGGGAGATGTGATTGGAAGAGTAGGAAGTACCGGACTGGCAACCGGCCCGCACGTGTGCTACCGTTTCTGGAAAAACGGGATACAGGTAGATCCGTTACGTCAGAAACTACCCAATTCCGAGCCTATGAGCTCAAAATACAAAGCGCGGTATATGGAATATATCAAGCCACTTAAAAAAGAATTAGACAGCGTTTCAATAGCTAAGTTTGGAGAATAAATGTTAGAAAATACGAATCCGACCGGAACAGTTGCATGGCAAAAATTGCGCGAGCATTTTCAGGACATGCAATTTGTGAAAATGCAGGAACTTTTTGCGAACGATGCCCAAAGAACGGAGAAATTCCATATTCTATGGAACGATTTTCTATTGGATTATTCTAAAAACAGGATTGAAAAAAAAACGCTTGACCTTTTAACAGCCCTGGCGGAAGAAGCCGGGCTGAAAAATGCCATCGCTAAATATTTTTCAGGAGATAAGATCAACTTTACAGAAAACAGAGCAGTATTGCATACGGCTTTGCGGTCTGCCGAAAAAGAAATACTTGTTGACGGGCAAAATATTATACCGGAAATTCATGCGGTAAAAAACAAGATTCAGCTTTTCTCGGAGCAGATTATTAACGGTGAAAAGAAAGGATTTACCGGTAAGGCTTTTACCGATATTGTCAATATTGGCATTGGCGGTTCCGACTTAGGGCCGGACATGGTTGTAGAAGCTTTAAAATTCTATAAAAATCACCTTACGTTACACTTTGTTTCGAATATTGATGGCGATCATGTTGCCGAAAAAATAAAAAACCTGAATCCGGAAACCACACTATTTGTGATTGTTTCCAAAACATTCTCTACGCAGGAAACGCTTACCAATGCCGAAACCATAAAAGAATGGTTTTTAAATTATGGCCAGCCGGAAGCTATTGCAAGCCACTTTGTAGCGGTTTCGTCAAATCTTGACAAGGTAGCCGGATTTGGAATTGCGGCTGAGAATGTCTTTCCGATGTGGGACTGGGTAGGCGGCCGATTCTCGCTGTGGAGCGCCGTTGGCTTATCGATTAGTCTTGCTGTAGGGTATCCAAATTTTGAAAAACTATTAAAAGGTGCCAATGAAATGGATCTGCATTTCAAAACGGCGGCTTTCGATCGCAATATTCCGGTTGTTTTAGGATTGCTGAGTATCTGGTACAATAACTTTTTTGAAGCAGAAACGGAAGCGATTATACCGTATTCCCATTACCTGCAAAAACTGGTGCCGTATCTGCAGCAGGCATTTATGGAAAGCAACGGAAAACAGATTAACAGAGAAGGCTATCCGGTGAACTATCAAACCGGAACAGTTGTCTGGGGCGAACCGGGCAGTAACTCCCAGCATGCTTTTTTTCAGTTAATTCATCAGGGAACAAAACTGATTCCTGCTGATTTTATCGGTTTTGTAAACTCGCTGCACGGCAATAAAGACCATCATGACAAATTGATGTCCAACTTTTTTGCACAAACGGAAGCACTTCTTAACGGTAAAACGGAAGAAACGGTGAAAAAGGAAAGTAATGTTCCGGAATTTCTGGTGCCTTTCAAAGCATTTGACGGTAACAGACCTACGAATACACTGTTAATTAATGCACTGACTCCCGAATCTTTAGGAAGTCTGATAGCGATGTATGAACATAAAATATTTGTTCAGGGCGTGATCTGGAATATATTCAGTTACGACCAGTTTGGCGTTGAATACGGGAAGTCATTAGCCACTACAATACTGAAGGAAGTGACTGAAAATAAAATAGATAGTCATGATTCGTCTACAAAATTTCTCTTAAAGCATTATTTGAAATAGGGTTTTACTATTTTTTGGAGTAAAAAAATCAATAGTCTTTATTTTTAAGGTTAAATTAAAGTTAAAAAATGAATTATTCTCTTTTGGCGAGTGAATAATTGATAATACTTCAAAGTATTAACGTTTATTAACATTAATATAACTTTAGGAATCAATAAAACTTTGAACTTTGCGGAAAATTTAAAAACACAACTGCAACATGAGAACTCTGAAAAATTGGCTACTGCTTGCGCTAATAACGTTAGTGTCAACAGTTTCTTTTTCACAAACAAAAATTACAGGTACTATCATTGATGGAGAACTAAAAGGCACTTTACCGGGAGCCAGCGTTCTTATCAAAGGAACTACTGAAGGAACTACTTCTGATTTCGACGGGAAATTTACGCTAAGCACTACAGCAACAACCGGAGAAATCGTTATTTCTTTTATAGGATATGCAACAAAAACGGTTGCTTTTAAAGCGGAAGCCGGCAAAACAGTAAATCTTGGAAATATCGTAGTACAATCGGACTCCAATACTTTAGAAGATATCGTTGTTAAAGCGGGTGTTGCCGATATCGCAAAAGACAGAAAAACACCGGTTGCCGTTTCTACAATTAAGGCAGCTGAAATTCAGGAAAAATTAGGAAATAAAGAATTTCCGGAAATCTTAAACAGTACACCATCGGTTTATACTTCAAAACAAGGTGGTGGTTTTGGTGACTCAAAAATCAATATTCGTGGTTTCGACCAGCGTAATATTGCCGTTATGGTAAATGGTATGCCGGTTAACGACATGGAAAACAGTTCTGTTTACTGGTCAAACTGGGCAGGACTTTCCGATGTAACGTCTGCTATGCAGGTACAAAGAGGTTTAGGATCTTCTAAACTGGCGATTTCTTCTGTGGGAGGAACGATCAACGTATTGACAAAAACATCCGACTTAAAAGAAGGTGGTTCAGTGTCGTCAATGGTAGGAAACAATAATAATCTGAAATTACTGGCAACCTATTCTACCGGAAAAATGAAAAACGGTCTTTCTGCAGCAGTGCTATTCAGCAGAACAAGCGGTGACGGTTATGTAGATGCAACCAAATATGAAGGATACAATTATTTCATTGGTTTAGGCTATGAAATAAACGACAAACACGATATTCAGTTCACTTTTACAGGTGCACCGCAATGGCACGATCAACGTAGTAATGCACCAACAATTGCAGAGTACCAGAAATATAGCAAAGACGGTGATCCTAACATTCGTTACAATGGTGACTGGGGTTATCTGAACGGGAAAGAATATTCATTCAGAACCAACTACTATCACAAACCGGTAGCGTCTATTAACTGGGATTGGAAAATCTCTGATAATATGAAATTATCCTCGGTATTCTACGGTTCATGGGGACGTGGAGGAGGATCTACAGTAACTGGAGGTATTAATAAATTCCGATACAATGTAAGCGAATTGAGAAATGCAGACGGATCAATCAATGTTGATAATATTTATGCATACAATTCCGGACAGACCGTTTATATTAATGGTATGCCTTATACCAGAACCATGATTAACGGACAATACCAGAATGATTCCAGTACACCGGGAGCAACCAATACCTCAAACGGTATTTCTAAAATATCCTCTGTTAACTCTCACAACTGGTACGGAAGTATCATTAAATTAAATACAAAATTCGACGAGAAATGGTCAATGGATTTTGGGGTTGATTTAAGAATGTACAAAGGAATGCACTACCAGGTATTGAATGACTTATTAGGAGGTGATGTATTCAATAACAGAACTTCAGATATCAACAATCCGCAGAAATTATTCACAACAGTATACAATACAAGACCAAACGGAAATCCTTTTTCGGATACCAGCTACCAGCAGGCAATTAACTTCAACAATGATGGCGATGTAAACTGGTACGGTGCTTTTGCTCAGGTGGAGTATAATGTGGAAAACTTCTCTGCTTTTGTTCAGGGAGCGATTTCAAACCAGGGCTTTAAGAGAGTAGATTACTTCAAATATCTGTCATCAGATCCGTTATCGTCAACACCGTATGAAAACATATTGGGAGGAAACGTTAAAGCAGGTGCCAACTATAACATTAACGAGCAGCACAATGTGTTTGTAAACGCAGGTTATTACTCAAAACAACCATTCTTTAACGCGGTTTATCCGGGTAATGCGAGTCTTGTAAACCCGCTTTTAACAAACGAGAAAATTACAGGTTTTGAAGCAGGTTACGGTTTCCGTTCTTCAATCTTCAATGCAAACGTAAACGTGTACCATACAACCTGGAAAGACAGAAACCTGAGATCAACAGATTTCAGTACAAGTAACCCTGGCGGATATTATGATTTCACAGGACTTACAGAAGTTCACATGGGTGCTGAATTGGATTTCACGGTTAAAGCTACCGATAAATTAAAAGTGAACGGTATGTTCTCTTACGGAGACTGGTTCTATAAAGGAAACAGTGCCAGTAAAAACTACGATGTTAGCAATAACCAGGTAGGAGCAGACGGAATCGTATATCTGGATAAAGTAAAAGTGGGTGATGCTGCACAAATCACAGCGAGCTTAGGTGCTTCTTATGAAGTGGTAGAACGCTTAAAAGTGGATGCAAACTACAGATATGTAGATAAATTATATGCTGCTATCGATCCTACGGCTTTCTCTAAGGAAAACAATAAAGGATCTTTGGAATTGCCATCTTTCGGATTGGTAGACACGGGATTGTCTTATAAAATGTTAGTAGGCAAAGACAAAGCAAACTCGGTTAACTTCAGAGTAAATGTGGATAATTTATTTGATAAAATATACATCGCTGAATCAAGAACAAATATCCATGCTACGGATAATGTGAGTTCTGCTGCAGGTGCGCCTACATATCAGGCTGCCGGAAGAACCTATCAGGGTGTAGCAGATGCGAACCAGGTATTCTTCGGATTCGGAAGAACATGGAACGTATCTATTCGTTACGACTTTTAATTCGCAATCGTTCATAATGAAAAAAACCTCCCGGTCGCAAGATCGGGAGGTTTTTGATTTTATAAAAAGTACGAAACGCTTAAAATTGGTTTTCTTCCTCAAAAACGCCCTGTAAGGTCTCTAAAAAATGCTCGGCAGGCTGAGCGCCCTTAACGGCATATTTGTTGTTTAAAACGAAATAGGGAACCGAATTGATGCCGTATTCGTATGCCTGCTCCTGATCGGCTTTTACTTCCTCGGCAAATAAGCCGTTATCATAAACATTCTGGATATCGGAAGCCGGCAGTCCAAAACGTGTTCCGATAGCAATCAGCTCCGGAATGGCATCGATATTTTTTCCTTCTGTAAAGTAAGCGCTGAATAGCGCGCCTTCAACCTCATTCTGAACCCCTTTCGTTTTGGCGAAAGCAGAAAGCTGATGTGCGCGGAAACTGTTGGCAGGAATGGCTTTTTCAAAATGAAAATCCAGTCCGGCATCTTTGGCAATGGCCGTTGCATGATCATGCATCCTTTCGGATTCTTCCACGCTGATTCCTTTTCTGTTTGCCATACTTTCGGCAGCAGAAATAGTAGTATCGGTAACCGCTTCCGGATCCAGCTGAAAAGCCCTCCAGATTACCGTTACCTTGTCTTTGTGCTCAAACTGAGCCAGTGCCTTTTCAAATTTTGTTTTTCCGATATAACAAAAGGGACAGCGAATGTCACTCCATATTTCTATTTTCATAAATTTCCTTTTTTAATTCATCATTTCCATTAACTCCAGGGCGCGTTTAATGGATTTTACATTTTCAAAAGTCAATAACAGTCGCAAACCGTTTTTCGTTTCCTTTTCTTTCATTTTGCACAAATTGCCCTGCTGCTGTACAAATCGCAGTACATTGTGAAAACGTGCCGACTGGTAGAAATCCGATTGCTGGTCGGCAACAAAATAACCCACCATCTTGCCTTGCTTTAAGATGAGCTTCTCAATACCCATTTTTGTAGCGATCCATTTAATGCGGATGCTGTTCAGTAAGGCAACAGCCTGTTTCGGCAATGGCCCGAAACGGTCAATTAACTTTTGTTCATATACTTTCAGGTCTTCCTCCGTTTTAATAACACTCAGTTCGTTATACAGGTTCAGACGCTCCGAAATATTGTTGATATATTCATCCGGGAATAAAAGCTCGAAATCGGTATCAATCTGGATATCTTTTACATAGTCTTTGGTTTCGATATCATTCTCTTCCGGATACAGATCCTTAAATTCGTTTTCTTTTAATTCCTCGATGGCTTCATTCATAATTTTCTGATAGGTATCAAAACCGATCTCATTGATAAAACCGCTTTGCTCACCACCCAGTAAATCGCCGGCACCTCGGATTTCAAGGTCTTTCATCGCAATATTGAAACCGCTCCCCAGTTCGCTGAACTGTTCCAGTGCCTGGATACGCTTCCGGGCTTCCTCCGTCATGGCAGAATAAGGCGGGCAGATAAAGTAACAGAACGCTTTTTTATTGCTTCGTCCAACGCGTCCGCGCATCTGGTGTAAATCCGACAATCCGAAATTATTGGCATTGTTAATGAAAATAGTATTCGCATTCGGCACATCCAGTCCGCTTTCAATGATGGTTGTAGCAACCAGGACGTCAAACTCGCCATCCATAAAGGCAAGCATCAGCTCTTCCAGTTTTTTACCGTCCATCTGACCGTGTCCTACGCCAACTTTGGCTCCGGGAACCAGACGCTGGATCATTCCGGCAACCTCCTTGATATTCTCAATACGGTTGTTGATAAAATAAACCTGTCCGCCGCGTTCAATTTCATAGGAAACAGCATCGCGTATTATTTCTTCATTAAAACCAACAACATTGGTTTCTATAGGGTAACGGTTGGGCGGAGGTGTCGTAATAACCGATAAATCCCTTGCCGCCATTAAGGAAAACTGTAAGGTTCTCGGGATAGGCGTCGCGGTTAACGTCAACGTATCGACATTCTGGGCAATCGTTTTTAATTTGTCCTTAACGGCTACCCCAAACTTTTGCTCCTCATCAATAATCAGCAAGCCCAGATCTTTAAAAACAACATTTTTATTAACCAGTTGGTGGGTTCCGATGATGATATCGAGTTTACCGCTTTCCAGATTTTTAAGAATCTCCGTTTTTTGCTTGGCAGTACGGAAACGATTCACATAGCTCACGTTAACCGGCATGTCTTTTAACCGGTCGCGGAAAGTTTTGTAATGCTGGAAAGCCAGAATTGTGGTGGGTACCAGGATGGCAACCTGTTTGCCGTTGTCTACCGCTTTAAATGCGGCACGAATCGCGACTTCCGTTTTTCCGAAACCAACATCACCGCAAACCAGACGGTCCATCGGTCTGTCGTTTTCCATATCGGCTTTCACTTCCTGTGTGGCTTTAGACTGGTCCGGCGTGTCTTCATAAATAAAAGAACTTTCCAGTTCCGCCTGCAGGTAACTGTCGGGCGCAAAGGCAAAACCTTTATCCAGTCGGCGTTTGGCGTATAATTGTATCAGGTTAAAGGCGATATGTTTAACACGTGCCTTCGTTTTCTGTTTTAAAGTCTTCCATGCAGAAGAACCTAATTTGTATATTTTGGGCGGCGCACCGTCTTTTCCGTTGTATTTGGAAATTTTATGCAGCGAGTGAATACTCACATACACGATGTCGTTATCGGCATAAACCAGTTTTATCGCTTCCTGTGTTTTGCCTTCCACCTGGATTTTCTGCAAACCGCCGAATTTCCCGATGCCGTGGTCAATATGCGTTACATAATCGCCTACCGATAGTGTGGTAAGCTCTTTTAACGTGATATTCTGTTTTTTTGAATAACCGTTTTTAAGATTGAATTTATGGTAACGCTCAAAAATCTGATGATCGGTATAACAGGCAATCTGGTTTTCTTCGTCTATAAAACCCTGGTATAACGGAGCCACGATGGTTTTATACTGCTTCCGGATGTTTTCGTGATTCGCCTCATCAAGGGTCTCGAAAATATCGTGGAAACGTTTTGCCTGGCCTTCATTGGAACAGAAAAGATAATTCTTGTAACCGTTAAAATGATTGTCGTTCAGGTTGTTTAAAAGCAAATCGAACTGCTTGTTAAACGAAGGCTGCGGCTGGGTGTGGAATTCCACCGTTTTCTGCGTTCTGAAAATGGGTTTTGAAGCAAACTCCACTATGGTAAAATCCAAAGCCTTCTTAACGAAAGAAGTCTGGTTTAAAAACATGGTTTCCGGAGTGGCATGCTGGATCTCTTTCGATAGCTTTTCGAAAGCCTCATTGGCCTTGTCAAACAACTTGTCCAGTTTGCTCAGCAGCAAATCGGTATTCTGGATAAAAATAACGGTTTGCGGATTGATATAGTCTAAAAAGCTTTCGCGGTTTTCCTTCAGGAATTTGTTTTCCACATTCGGAATGATCGTGATCTTTTTCTGCTTTTCAATAGAAAGCTGTGTTTCTACGTCGAACGTACGGATACTGTCCACTTCGTTTCCAAAGAACTCCATACGATACGGATTGTCGTTGGAAAAAGAGAACACGTCAATAATACCACCCCGAACCGAAAATTCTCCGGGTTCGGCCACAAAATCAACTCTTTTAAAATTGTATTCGAAAAGCACCTCGTTGATAAAATCAATCGAGATATTATCGCCGGTAGCCACTTTCAGCGTGTTTTTGTCCAGTTCCTTCCGCGTAACCACCTTTTCAAAAATCGCATCCGGATAGGACACAATTATGGAAGGCTTTTTACGGGAATTGATGCGGTTCAGCACTTCGGCACGAAGGAGAACATTCGCATTGTCGGTTTCTTCAATCTGGTACGGACGGCGATACGAACCGGGATAGAACAAAACGTCCTGGTCGTTTATCAGGTTTTCCAGATCATTTAAATAGTAAGCCGCTTCTTCTTTATCCTGAAAAAGAAGCAGAAAAGGCAGGTCGCTTTTTGAAAAAAGGGATTGTACGACAAAAGACAGGGAAGAACCAACCAATCCTTTCAGATGCAGTTTGTTTTCTCTTTTTTGCAGCTGGTCTGCCAAAAGACTCACTTTTGAAGACTTTTCGTATATGTTTACTATATCGGGTTTCAAAAAATAGATGGTTTAAAGTTGATGGGAAATAAATCCCAGCAGTTTATTTTTTAGGCTCTGAAAAATTTGCTCTGGCACGGCGCACGGTGTCAAGCGCCTGTAACATTTCCGTTTCTCCAATTTCTTTAGGAATTTCCATTTTATAAAGAATTTCATCCATTTGGGTTTGTACGGACATTACTTCTTCCGAAACTTCATGAATTAACGAAATCACTTTTTTAGTCGGGATATAATCCAGGGAAATAAAGGTTTCCAGCGATTTAACTTTGGTGTTCAAAGTCGACAGACGGCTTTTTACCGCAGGCGTATTGAAAATCACCGGGATATTATTGGTTAGCGAATCCGATTTTTTAACCAGGGTGATCGTCTTTAGCTTAAAGGCATTCAGGGTGCTTTTCGGTTTCTGAGCCAGTTCCTGTTTGAACTGGCGCCATTCTTCCCAATTCTGGATTTTGCTTTGTACTTTCGGACTTACGGCCGGAATGTCGAATTTCCAGTTGGAATTGATAATGGCAAAAACGGAGTCCCTTTGCTGTAACGATTTTTGATATTCGATCTCACGTTCATCCTTGTTGTTGCATGAAAAAAGAAAAAGAGAAAAACCCGCTAAAACCGCTACTATATATTTCATTTGTTTACTTAAAACGTTTGTATTAAACAACAAATTTACAAATGTTATCCAAAACTTCTTTTTTTATGGGAATTTGTTAACTAAAATTAATTGTCCGGTGAAATAATAGGGTCGGAAAGTAGCCTGTAGATTTCCTTGAATGCGCTATCTTTGTCAAAAATATAGCTACGCAAATAAATATGAATACAACAATTTTAATTATTGGTGCTTGTGGTCAGATCGGGTCTGAACTTACCGTGAAATTGCGCCAGATATACGGAAATGATAATGTAATTGCTTCCGATATCAGAAAAGGGACACAGGATTTTGTCGCTACAGGACCTTTCGAAGTGGTAAACGCAATGGACTTTAATCAGATTGAAGAAGTTGTTGAAAAATATAAAGTAGACGAAGTGTATTTAATGGCAGCATTGCTTTCGGCTACAGCCGAAAAAAATCCTGCTTTTGCATGGGACCTGAATATGAATTCGTTGTTTCATGTTTTAAATCTGGCGAAAGCTGAAAAAATTAAAAAAGTATTCTGGCCATCCAGTATTGCGGTTTTCGGGCCGACTACGCCAAGAATTGATACACCGCAGTATACAGTTATGGAACCGTCTACCGTTTATGGAATTTCAAAACAAACGGGAGAAAGATGGTGTGAATATTACCACCAGAAATATGGGGTGGATGTGAGAAGCATCCGTTATCCGGGCTTGATTTCGTGGACCACACCACCCGGTGGAGGCACTACAGATTATGCGGTGGATATTTACTACAAAGCCCTGGAAAATAAAAGCTATACCTGTTTCCTTTCGGAAGAAACCGCTTTGCCAATGATGTATATGGACGATGCAATAAAAGCAACGATCAGCATCATGCAGGCTCCGGCAGCAGACGTGAAAGTGCGTTCTTCCTACAACCTTTCGGCGATGAGCTTTACACCAAAAGAAATTGCCGCTTCGATACAAAAACACATCCCGGAATTTACAATTGATTACAATCCTGATTTCCGTCAGGCAATTGCAGACAGCTGGCCGGCAAGTATTGACGATAGTTACGCCAGAAAAGACTGGGGTTGGCAACACGACTTTGACCTGGAAAAAATGACAGCCGTAATGCTGGAAAACCTTGCTAAAAAATAATAAAAAAACGCTACCTTATTCCGGTAGCGTTTTTCATTTAAAACAAACTTACTGTTGCACTACCTGCGGTCGTAGTGACTCTAAAACGACCCCAACCTCACCAATAAGGTCGTTGGGAACGCTGTTCTTTTGTGCACCAATCACAACATCGCCAATAAACTTGTCCATGTCGGCATTGTTAGCCTTCATTGCCATTCTCGGGTTTGTTGCCGGATTGTGTGCGTCTGTCATGTTTAAACCGGTATAAGAGAAATTTTTGGCACCTGTGCCCACGCAAAAGAAATCGGTTAGATTTTTACTCAGTATCGCCAGATTGGTTGTATTTCCGGAACCAACTTCCGAAAGTAATGTGGCAAAATAAGGCTGTAATTGCGGATCGGCAGCAATTACAAAAATAGTACTGTCCACTACAGAGCGCAATCCCAAACGGCCCTGTTCGATCATTTGCCCGGAGTTTCTCGGATCGGCAACCATGGTTGTCCCTCCTAATTTTTGATAAAGCGTTGGTGGTGTAACGGGTGTAGGCGTATCATCATTATCGTTGCTACAGGCATAGAAAGCCGATAGGCCAACCAGAAGAAGCCCTGCTAATGTTAGTTTTGAATAGATTTTCATAATAATTTATTTTATAGTTAATTAAAAAGTTTTTGTATTCCGTGTGAAAAACGATAAGAGAAAGAATTGCGGTCCATAACAGGGCAGCCGGAATTTTTCATTTGATCCGTAACAACAAAGCGTTCTGCTTTATAATTTCCTTTTTCCAGAAGGGCATCAAAAGCTTTCTGAGAATCAACTTTATTCAGGTTGTGGGTATATACCAGTATGCCGTCCTTAATGTTGAAATAGGTGTTTTCAACACCGTCAATACTTCGCAGCTGGGCATTGATAACTTTGGCTTTTGCCGAATCAATGGGTTCTTTAAAATCAATACGGCTTAACTGTAAACTCATATTGTCATAGCTTTTTGGAGTAACCATCAGGATGTGGACTACCAGTGTGATAAAAAGCAGTGCAATAATCCCGAATAAGCCGCCTGCTATCCATTTAACTTTTTTGTTGATTTTCATAGCGCAGTTCGTTTATAAGTTTGTTAGGTTTATGTACGGGAAAAAAAGGACTATGGTTTTAAAAAAAATGAAATAAAAAAAAACGGACACTTTTATCGGTGTCCGGTTGGTTGTATCGGGATGTTTTTCTGAGCTATTCTATTTCAAATATTGCCTGGATTTCAACAGCTGAATTTACAGGCAAAGAGGCTGCGCCAATGGTTGCCCGGGCATGTTTGCCTTTTTCTCCGAAAACCGTTGCTGTAAGATCGGAAGCGGCATTCATGATGGCAGCATGCTGTGTATATTCGGGAGTGGTATTGAAAAAACCGGTTAATTGCACACATTGTTTTACCCTGTTCAAATCACCGCCGCAGGCATCTTTAAGCACGGCAATAACATTCAGCATTGTTTGGTATGTGGCTTCTTTAGCCTGTTCTTCGGTTACCGTCATGCCAATTTTTCCGGGATTTACGATTTTCCCGTCTTTCAGTGCCACCTGATTAATGTAAACTTTATGATCGGAAATTACATAAGGCACATAATTGCCTACCGGTTTAGGTGCTTCGGGTATGCTGATTTTGTTTTCTCTCAGGGTTTTGTTCACATCCGGAGCGGTATTGCCGGAAGTGGCAGGCTGTTTTTTAACGGAAGTAAAAACTTTTAAGGCGCTTGCTGTTTTGGCTAAGGCCTGTCCCTGTTCTTTAGCCAAAGCCAGTTCGCTTGCCGAAGGACGGGTTCCGTTTGCACCGCTTAAGGATGACGCACCGAAAGGAGTATTTCCCTGCGGAACGGTTTTGTCTGTTTTATCGGAAGCCATTAATCCGGTTGGGATAATTACCATGCCGTGCATCGAGAGGATGTTCCAGAAAGACTGAATGGCGGCTTCCCTGCCCGATCCGGATCCGGCAGACATGAATACCGTTGCCGGTTTGCCTTCCAGACTTCTGTCGGTCCATATCGGGATGCTTTTGCTGAAAAAGTAGCTCATATCGGCACTTACATTAGCAAAATGCACCGGACTTCCGAATGCGATTCCGTCATAAGCCGGAAGTTCGTCAATGGTAGCAACCGCTAATCTGGCTACTTCCGGACTTAGTTTCGCTTTTTCATCAATTGAAGGAACTCTTTTTATCGTCACCTTTGTATCCGGAAAGGATTTGGCCCCTTCGGCTATGGTTTGTGCCAGTTTGTAGGTTCCTCCGTTCTGGGAATGAATTAAAACCAGGATGTTTGTTTCTTTAGTTTGTGCATTCATTTTTATCGGGTTTAAAACCATTGTGAAAGCCATACAGATAAAAAAGATGTTCTTCATGATAGATAAATAAAAGAGCACCAAAAACAAGACCGGATGCCGGATACCATTATCCGGTGTAACGCTGTTTGCATGCTCTGGTTTGAGGATGCAAAATTAAATTTAAAAAAAAGGAAAATAGTTATTGTTTTCTTAATTGATTGACCAGTTTGTCTTCAAGAGCACTTTTAGCCTTTACCACTTCGGTAATGTTGTCATTAGGTACGGTCATGGACAGTACATAGTGTTTGATTTTCCATTGCCCTTCGGTTTTAACCATAACACCGGAGCCCCTGCATATCTTCATTTGCGTGTCCAGCAGCTCATCAAACCAGGCTAACGAAAGGTCTTCGTTAAAATAAATATGGCGTTCCAATGGCGTAAAATTCCAGGCTTTTCCTCTTTCAAAAAACGGTTTGGCAAATTTCTGAAAAGCGGTTTTGTCCCAGTTCTCGGTAGCATCGGTACCGATAAATATGGCATCGTCCGTTAATTCATTGAAATAATCGTCATAGTTGGCTTCTGCCGCCGCTTTGTGCCAATCGTCGAGTGTGGTGCCGATTTCCTGTTTTTCTTCGTTAACGGTTTCCTCGCTGGGTTTCATGCAGGAGGTGAAAAGAGCGGTAGCCGCCAGTATTGTTATTACTTTTTGCATGGTTTAATTATTTATAAGTACTGTTTTGATGTTTACAAATTCCCGTATTCCCTCTTCGGAAAGTTCCCTTCCGTAACCGGATTTTTTGACACCGCCAAACGGTAACCGCGGGTCGGATTTTATCATCTCGTTAAGGAATACGGCACCTTCTTCAAAAGCGGGTATTTTGGTTTTGATAAAAGGGATGTTCTGTGTGAAAACGGAGACGCCCAGCCCGAACTGGGAGTTGTTGCTGATTTTTATAGCGTCTTCAATCGTATCGAAAGTGATTATGGTCGCGACAGGTCCGAATACTTCTTCGTTAAAAACCGGCATCTCTGCTGTGATGTTGGTCACTATGGTCGGTTCAAAATAGGCATCATTGCGATGACCGCCCAAGACTACTTTGGCCCCCATGGCAATGGATCGGTTAAGCTGTTCTTCCACTTCCTGTGCTAAATCGGCTCTGGCCATCGGACCTACCTGTGTTGCGGGATCCATCGGGTCGCCCATTTTTAGCTGGCTCACAGCAAGGATATATTTTTCTAAAAAGGATTCGTAGATGTTTTTTTGGATCAGGAAACGTTTTCCGGCAATACAGCTTTGTCCGGCATTTTGCATGCGGGCATTTACCGCAATACTAACCGCTTTGTCCAGATCGGCATCTTCACAAACAATAAAAGCGTTGCTTCCGCCTAATTCCAGTAATGATTTTTTCAGGTGTTTCGCCGCTTCCGTGGCAACGGAAATTCCGGCGTTTTCACTTCCGGTTAAGGAAACCGCTTTAACATGCGGGTTGGCAATAACTGCGGCAACTTCCTTGCTGGAAATAGGCAGGTTCTGATAGATGCCAACCGGGAAGTTGCTTTTGGTGAAAAGTGTTTCGAGCAGCTGTGCCGTTTCCGGAACGTTGCTGGCGTGTTTTAAAACAATCGTGTTTCCGGCAATTATGGACGGAACGGCAAACCGGAAAACCTGCCAGAAAGGAAAGTTCCAGGGCATTACGCCAAGTAGCACGCCTAAGGGCTCATAGGTTGCATAACTTTCTGCGGCTTCTGTTTTTATAATCCTGTCCTGCAAAAAAGCAGCTGCATTTTCTATATAGTAATCACATAGTACCCCGCATTTTTCTACTTCGGCAACCGCCTGCGTAATGGGTTTGCCCATTTCTGCCGTGATCATTTCGGCATATTGACGCTTGTTGTCCAAAAGGGTTGTTTTCAGTTGCCGGATACAGGCTATGCGTTCGGTTATGTTTACCGTTTTCCAGTGTGAGAATGCCTGTGCTGCAGTATTTATTTTTTCAGAAGTGATTTCAGAAGTCATCCGTATCTTTAATTATGGTCTATTAGTAAAGATACTTATTTTGAAAAGAATGTGGTGTTAAAAATAGCAGGTGTGTTTTAACATTTCCTGTTTTAGAAAGCATTTCCAAAAGATATTGCTGCGGTTTAAGACTTCAGTTTCCGGGTGTTGGTTTTGAAAAAGGAATAAATGGGACAAAAATTAATTACACCCGTAAGCAGTAAAAACAGCCCGATGGCTAACAGTATATAGCCAAAAGTTCCGGTTACGATTTCTGTGGAAACCAGTAAGGACAGGATAATGGCAACGGTGATACGGATGATTTTGTCGATGTTACCGATATTTTTTTTCATGGTTATAAAGGTTTAGGGGGCTTAACTTTTATGAGAATTGATAACGGAAATAAGCGCATCTTTTGTGATTATTCCGGAATGCCGCCAAAGCTGCCTGCCTTCTTTGAAGAGCAGCATGGTCGGGACGCTTTTTATCTGGTATTTTGCAGCGAGGTCCTGATTTTTGTCAATATCGATCTTGAGGATATGAGCGGTATCGCCCAATACAGCTTTTGCTTCTTTTAACACCGGAGCTAATGCGGTACAAGGCTGGCACCAGGTTGCAAAAAAGTCAATTAAAACAGGTTCTTTCCTATTGGTTATTTCAGAAAAAGTGCTCATAAATCATCTTTTTTAATTAAGCATTGCGTGTTAACGTTATTGTTTTCTCCTTTTGTATGGAAGGGTGCAATATTGCGACTGGCATCCGAAATTAAATAATGCCTGGAACAGAAAGAAAAGCGCAAACAACCCGAATATCCAATGGTTGCTGTCATAAGCAGTATAGCCTAAAAACAAGGCAATGGCAAGACGGAAGAACCGCATAAAATGCCAGTTCTGGAATGTGTTTTTCATGATAAATGTTCCTTTTGACTTATAAATTTACGAAAAAAAAACGGAGATAAGATGTAACTTTTGTTACATAAATGAAGTTAGCCGAAATAAAACAAGGTTATTTCGGCTAATTTTTATAGCTGATCCGGGCATCCGGACCTATCTTTTCATGGCAAAATGGGAGCGGAATTCCTTCTCTTCCCCATTTTCAATGTATTTTACTGAAAACCAATAATCGGTTGAAGGAAGCGGTGCGCCATTATAAGTCCCGTCCCATCCTTTTCCTCCCGGAAAGAGCTGTTTCAGGAATTTTCCATAGCGGTCAAAGATGTACACTTTAGCGTTTGGCTGCCCTTTAATTCCGGCGATATGCCAGGTGTCATTATAGCCGTCGCCGTTCGGGGTGAAAAATTTGTCATAATCGAGGACTACCACTTCTATTCGGGTAGGATTACAGCCGTTATTGTCATGAACGAGTAGGGTATGTGTTCCGGCAGCTACATTCTCAAAAACCGGCGAAGCCTGTATCGGTTCCTCGTTTAGCTGATAGCTGTAATTTCCGGCACCCGTAGCGTGGATGATGATGTTGATAATGTCATTAAAAGAATATTCTACCCGTGCGGTCGCGATAGCCGGTTCCGAATGTCCGACTACGGCTTCTGCCGGAACCGATTCGCATCCTGTTGCGGTATGTGTGGCCACTACAAAATAATGACCGGGTTGTGTTGCTTCCAGCGCGGTGCCGGTTTGGCCCGGTATCAGTACGGTTCCGTTGTACCACTCAAAAGTATGGGTTGTGGCACTCAATCCTGAATGGATAATATGGCTGCTCAGAACGGCTCCGGTAACCGGATTGTAGCACACAAAACCATCGTTTGGCACCGGTTCGGGCAGGCGGTTGACTTTTATATTAAAGCTTGTTTCGGCAGCACATTTCCCGACCGTATTTTCATGAACGACCCTTACATATATTATCTGCGGATTGGATTCGTTTTCAAAAGCAGCCGGATTGCTAATCGGGATATTGGCATTGAGGTTTGCCAAACCGGAGTAATAATGAATCGAATAATCCGGATTGTTAGCCTGATACGGACCTAAGATCACCGGATCTAATGCGGTTAAATCAAAAACGGTGTGACCATTGTTAGTGCCATCGGCATCGCATACGGTTGTAGCATGAACGGGCGGTTTTGTAGCCGTTGGACTGGTTTCGGCAATCAGTTGTAATGTCGTGGTGCTGATACAGCCGGTCAGGTTGTTTTGAATGCTTACCCAAAGTAACCGGCTCGTGCTTATAAAAATTGCAGGCAGCGGATTTACTGCCAGTGCCGCATCACTTTCCGCAAGGTGATAGTTCACGGTAAACGTATTTGGGTTTTGTCCGGCTAAAGCGGCTTCATCTTTTGTATGTAAGGTAAAAGTGGCTTTTCCGTCATTGGTATTGATACAGCTGTAATAATCGCTGATGCTGCCGGCTGCCGGCAAAGGATGTACAATGAGCTTTTGCTCGATAATAACAGCACAATCGGTAAGCGTACTCACCGGATTTGTCGTAACCCTGATCCAGACACTTGCGGTGGCCGTTTCATGGCTTGTTGGATTGGCGATGCTGTTGGAACCGTTATTGGCGTCACTTTCGGTGAGGTGATAGGTGATCAGGTCGGTACTGCCGTTTAAAACATAAGCGGCATTTGTAGTCAGATCAAAAACTTCTTTCAGATCCCCGGGATTATTATCGTCGCAGGACTCCAGCGGAACGGGATGAATGTTCGGATTGGGAAGCGGGATAATGTGTGCCGTTAAGGACGTTACGGAAAAACAACCGTGGCTGTCTTCAAAGCGAACCCATATTGTTTGCTGCGGTTGCGTTAGCAGGTATGCAGTTGCGGATAGCTGATCGGCAATTAACGCGGCATTGGCGCCAGCCTCGGTAGCATAACAGCTGATGGTGTAGCTGGACGGATTGCTGTGCAGCAGGTTGTAATAGTCTGATATGTTGATGACTTCCGTGCCATTCCTGTCGAAATCACAGCGGCTTATTGTTTGAGGAGTCAGTATAATGGCTGGCGGATTGATAAAATGAAGTTCTTTTACAAGGCTGCATCCGGTTGCAATATTCCTGATTTTTACGAAAAGCGGTGTCGCAAAATTTGAAAAT
Source organism: Flavobacterium sp. 40-81 (assembly GCF_001898245.1). Taxonomy (NCBI): domain Bacteria; kingdom Pseudomonadati; phylum Bacteroidota; class Flavobacteriia; order Flavobacteriales; family Flavobacteriaceae; genus Flavobacterium; species Flavobacterium sp. 40-81. The sequence goes on along the minus strand of NZ_MKTM01000010.1, from coordinate 84,427 downwards.
ATATAATGCTGCGGATCGGTTATGCTGTTTGTGCCGGCATTGGCATCCGAAGAAGACAGATAGAACTCGAGTGCTAAAGCCGCTGGATCATAGGCAGGAAGCAGGTCGTAGATGGTCTGGGTTAAGTCAACCTGTTCTGTTCCGTCGGCATTGTTATCGCAAAGTGTTATCGGATTGGGTAAAGAATATTCTTCGTAAAACGGATTTAAGGTTATGGTTGCCCAATTGTCGCAATGGGTGTTTGGCGCAGACAGCCTTACATAGACCGGATTCGAATTGGGTAGCGGATTAGGGTAGGCGCCGGGATTGGCAATCGGGTTGGTATTCGACTGCAAATCGGCAATAGCAGAAAAATACTGGAATTGAATTCCCGGCTGGGCAGTGATAAGCCCTTCAGCTGTTGTTAAATCAAAGGTTTCTATACCGTTGTTATCCGTATCACATTCTGTAAGGATTACGGTATCTGTTAACAATGGTACTTCCGGTTTGTGTTCCAGCGTAACCGTTTTTGTTTTACTGCAATTATTGCTGTTGGTACCTTTTACATAAATGATTTCAGGGAAATCATTCGGATCAATAGTATAGTTGGTAATATTCGTAATGGCATTGCTATTGCTGGCAGCATCGGCCGCATTTAAAAAATACTGGAAGCTGTAAGGCATCGGATTTTCGACTACAGTGGCATTAAGCAGTGTTAAATCAATGGTGTACAAACCATCTAAATTATCATCACAGACATCGTAGGTGCTGTTCACGAATTTTGGCAGGTTGTAAATCTGAAGTTCCAGCGTTTTAACCGTGTAGCAGCCGGTGGCAAGGTCTTCGAACCGGACATATACAAAAGAGGTCTGGCTGGCAGTTACCGGATATATATCTGGGGTTGCAATAGGATTTGCACCTGTAGCGGCATTGGCAGGAGTGTTGTGAAAGCTAATGGTATAGCCGGAAGGATTGGTAATCATATCTGGTATGGAAGCGGGTAAATTAAAAATACCGCTAAGCTCGTTTGTGACCGAAATATCACAGGCCGACTGAATAGTGTCATTGGCAGTTATTAGATCCCTTCTTTGAAAAACAATCGTTGTGATGGCAAAACAATGGGTAATGGTATTGGTGACTCTCACAAATACAGGAGGGGAAAAATTGTTTGCGTCGAATGAGGAAACGGTAAAGTTTGTCGTACTCAAATTTGGAATGGGATTCAGTTCCTGTAAGGCATCGCTATATAAATTGTAAAATGTAAAAGAAGTATTTGCAGGATTACTGATAAGCTGGTCCTGGTAGCTGTTAAGGTTAACGGCCTCGCTTCCGTCTCCGAGGTTATCACAGATAACAGCCGTTACCGGGGTTACCGCCGGAGCAGGGATTAATTGAATGGCAACGGGTACTATGCGGGCACAGGCAGCGTTTGTGCCATTGGTTATTTTTACATAAACGGTATCGTTATGCTGAATGGTGAAATCAGCCGGAATTTCGGGTGTTCCTGCCAGGGCATCGATCATGTTCTCGAAATACTGATAGGTGTAGAGCAGGTAATTGGAAGTGATCTGAGGGTTAAAAACAGCCATGTCGGCAATGGTTTCGCTGTTGTCGTTTTCGAAATCACAGGTTGTGACCACAGAATTGACCGTTAGCGGGAACGACAGTATGGCAACGTTGATCGGGACGATTCTTTCGCAGCCGGTAACCGTGTTCTTTAAATAGAGGTAAATACTACCGGTAACACCTAAAATAGAAGTGTCGTAAACAAAGGTATCCCAGTCGGGTAAAATTTCGTAAACCGGATCGTTGTTTTGAGCAGCGGTCAGGCTGGTGTATAGTTTTTTGATAATCGGTTCCAAAGGGTTTTCGATAATAACGGAAGCAACAACCTGATTCAGGTTGTCAAAAAGAACCTGTCCGTCATTGTCCGTATCGCAAATTTCAACCACACCAATCGGGTTGGTAGCCACGGAATTAAAGAAACCGAAATTTACCTGCTGTATGGTCGGGCATTCATTCGGAGCCGTTGCCGGATCTTCTTCAATTCTTACCCATACAACGGTCATTGGGTTTATCGGATAGTTTGCCGGGGAATTGATGAGGTTGGTCTGGTTGAAAGCACCGGCTGAGGTGGTGTGGAAGCTCACTAACGGGCTGTTAAATCCGGAGGTAAGTCCCGGAATCATCGTTGTCAGGTCGTAAAGTTCGGTACCGTCTGCCCCGATATCGCAAACCTGCCGGTTAACGGGAGTTCCGATGTTAAAAGGTGTCAGGATAAAATTCAGGTCATAATTAGAGCTGCAATTATAGGACTTTACTTTTACGTATACAATCGTATTGGGGGAAGAAACCGTGATACTGGTAATCGGGTTGGTGCCGGCGTTATAGTCGGTTATGTTTGCAAAACAGCTAACGGTTTCCCCGGGATTTTCCAGTTGTATCTGGGTGATATAAGGCAGCAGGTTAACCGTTTCGTGTCCGTCGTTTAAGAGGTCACAAATGGTGTAATCCTGGTTGACATGTTTGATAAACTTAACCGGAATGACCAGCTTTATAATGCCGACAACCCCGTTAATGTCGACATAGCGTACCCATACTGCGGAAAGCGGGACAACCGGGAAAAAGCTGCTGATCTGGGTGTTGGTTAATGCTGTTGCAGGATCTTCGGTCTGGGCACCGTTTAAAGTGGTATAAAAGCCTAACGGAATAGGAAGCGGTACGATCGCGCTCATCGTACTGTTGTAAACTACATTCAGGTCGTAGGAAGGAATGGGTTCGCCTGTTTCCAGACAGGCACCAAAGTCGCCTCCGCCGCCAGTTCCACCACCGCCACCGCCTCCACCGCCACCCATGGCTTCGCAAAAGCGGATCGTTGCCGGTACTATCGTGCTGCAATAACCGGATGCATTGATCGTCATATAAAGGGTTGTTTCCGTATGCGGTGACGGAATGCTTACCAGATAATTGTTCGGATTGGCAATCGGACTGATGCCGTTCTGTGCATTATACAGCGAGGTATAATACTGGATTGTCAGCGCATTTGTATTTGCAGGACCGGTTATTATGGTTACCGGAATTGAAGTTAAGTCGAATAATTCGTGTAAATCAAAATTCGGATCGTTAATACAGAATGGGGTAATCGGAGCCAATTCCAGTTTCGGCATTATTCTCAAGGTGATTTTACGTACTGTAAAACAGCTGGGATTACTGGCGTTCACGACTCTGATGTACACGTCATAAAAGCCGGGAGGATTGTTTACGGTTATACTGGTCACAGGATTGATCCCGGCATTGGCATTGGGCAGATTATGGTAGTAGGAAACTGTCATGCCGGGCAGATAGCCGGCGATCTGGCTTGTTAAACCGGGTAAAGAAACCGGTTCGGAGCCGTCATTATTGGTGTCGCAGATGCGGATTTCCTGATCGGCTATTTGAGGTGTCTGAAATAATTTCACGGTAATCTTGCCGGTGGCATAACAGCTTCCTTTGGTTACCCTGTAATAAAAGGTGCGGGTAGTGGTGGTCATGTGAAAGGTGTCCATACCGGACAAAGCATTTGCGTTGGCATCGGCTTCCGCCTGGGTATTGTGTATTGTTTTGATAATTCCGGCTTCCGCAGGCAGTAAACCGGCAATGTCTACGATTTCATCGGGGAAAGGATTGGCGGTATCGCAAAAATTTGCAGAAATGTCCGGTGCAACGGGATAATCCAGGTCGTAGTTAATCACGATGGTATTTTCTATAGTAACGGGCGAGCAGGTGTTGTACAGCACTTTTGCATTGTAAAAAGTAGAATAGTTGGGCGGTATTATTTCTATTGGGTTGGCATTTCCGAGGTAGCTGCCGGCAGCATTGTACCAGGACAAGGTGGTACTGCTGGCACCACTGGGCAGAAATTGATAGGATTCATTTTGGGCGGCCCAGGTACCGGTGTTTCTTTGCGGCGGTGCGATTCCTTTTGTGCCATTGGAATTGTTAAGACCTATCAGTGAATTTCCGTTTCCGTTGGCACTGATATTTCCGGTACAGGTCAAAGGTTTGTCTTTTACATTCACCTCAACGATATTGGTTGTTTCGTTCAGGATGATCTGAAATGTGGATTTCCGGGTATTCGTGCCATAACAGTTAAAATGGTTAACGGCATTAAAATTTACGATAAATTTTCTGAAAGGGGCTGTTCCGGTGGTCAGGTAGGTAACCGTGCCGCAGTTTTCTCCTGCAGCACAGCCAAATCCTGCCGGAATGTTGAGCATGTCCTGAAACCCTCCAAAAATGGCATTTCTGACCAATGATGGGTTGGGAGTAGTATTGATTATCGATGAAAAAGCACCTTCGGGAACGCTGCTGTCGTACCCGAAACGGACGATGCCGTTATCGCCTACGGTAACCGAATTATAGTTGTTGTTGTAGAAACAAAAGGTAAAACCCATTGGGATGGCGCTGCTCCAGGTGTCGTCTCCGCTAAATACGATAGGCGTTCCGTCGGCAAAACTGCCGGTTTGGTTGAACGGAACGCTTTCAACGGTATATTCTGTGGTGCTTTTTAAATCGGGAAAGGTTGCTGTCAGCCTGACTTTTTTGGGCGGAATAAAGTTGTAATCACAATCAATGGTTATCGTGCCAGTGGTATTGTTATGATCGGATATAATCAACTCCGGGACCTGACCGTATAGGCTTTTGGAAATAAAGCTGATAAAAATAAAAAGGAAGGTAATTGTTCTGATTTTCATTTTTGGAGTGGCTTAAAATAATGTATAGGGCTAAAGGTGTTGCAAATGTAAAGAAATGTACCGGGGAAGTGTTGGATTTTAAACAAGTGTATTAGAAATATAACTTTTTTGAGTGAAGGTGAGGGTGGCCGATGTTGTTTTGTGGGGATAATTGTTGAAAGTGGTCTGGTTGTGAAATTCAAACCGGATAATTGATTTATTTTTTATAAATTTCCGTTTAATATGAATGCAATGAGCCAGAAAAATACGATTACCGAAAAGGCAGTGGATATAGTGGAAATTTGTCCGGCACAGGAACTTTTAAAATTGCTTTCCGGTAAATGGAAACCTGAAATATTTCAATTGGCAATCGCATCCGATTTGCGGTTCAATAAGCTGTTACGCCAGATAGAAGGAACGAATAAGCAATCGCTGGCAATTGCCTTAAAAGAATTGGTTGCGGCTGGTTTGCTGGATAAAGTTGTGGTTCGGCAGAAGCCATTGCATATAGCGTATTCCCTGACGGAAAAAGGAAAATCGTTAATACCGGTCTTCAGGCAATTAGAGCAGATTGCGGTAACGCTGTAGTTTGGAATTTTCTTTATAGAAACGGAAATGTTGTAAACGAAAAAATCCCGGTATTGCTACCAGGATTTTTATTTTAGCTCCCCCTCTTGGGCTCGAACCAAGGACCCTCTGATTAACAGTCAGATGCTCTAACCAACTGAGCTAAGGAGGAAACTGTGTTTTTTTGTCAAAAAAAGAACTTATTGTTAGATATAAAAAGCCAGCGTTGAACTGGCTTTTATTTTGCTCCCCCTCTTGGGCTCGAACCAAGGACCCTCTGATTAACAGTCAGATGCTCTAACCAACTGAGCTAAGGAGGAAGGTGTGTTACCTTTATTGCGGTGCAAATATAAGTCGAAATTTTAATCTCGCAAATAAAAAATGCAAAAAATTAGAAAAATTTATCGGCAATTAACTGGTAAATATCTTTGCCGAAAGTTAAAGCCATTAAGCTCAATAAGATAATCATTCCGAAGGTTTGTACATACCCCATCGATTTTTCACTTAATTTTTTACCGGTAATCATTTCAGCAATGGTAAACAGGGCATGTCCGCCATCTAATCCCGGGATTGGCAACAAATTCATAAACGCCAAACCGATAGAAAATAGTGCGGTAAAGTTCCAGATAAACTCCCAGTTCCATTGATCCGGTAAAGCTCTTGCAATTCCAACCGGGCTTTTTACATGCTTGTAGGCTTCCGTTTTCGGACGTAAAATCAATTTGAACTGTTTTACATTGTAAACCAAAAGCTCGTAGGACTCTTTTACAGCTTCCGGGATTGCCTGAAACAACGTTAGTTTATTGATAACCTCATAGTCCAGTTTGTCTTTAAAAGCCGGGATAAAGCCTATTTTGCCGTCTTTGTCAACCAAAGTCTTTAGTGTAACCTTTTCGTTGTTGCGGATAACGGTAATGGTAACCGAATCGTTTTTGTGAGCGCTCAGGCTTTCTTTTAATTCATCAAAGAATCGGAAATCTTTATTGTCAATGGCAACCAGGTGGTCCCCTTTTTTGAATCCTGCTTTAAAAGCTTCCGATTTTGGTGCAATAGTATCAACTACAACGCTGGAAAGACGCGGCTGGATAAAATCACGGCCTTCTTTACCGATGATCTCTGCTTTTTGCGGATCGGTCAGGACGATGGTTTTCTTTTCTCCGTTTCTTTCCACTTCGATTTTATCACCCAATAAGATGTCTAAAGTCATACGGTTAAAACGATCCTGGTATTTTCCGTCAACAGCAAGGATTTTGTCGCCGTTTTTAAAACCTACATTGATTCCGGTCTCGCCAAAAGCTAGTCCATTTTTCTGAATAACTTCTGTAGCAATATATTTCTGCCCGTAAGTAACATACACCATTGTGTAGATAAACCAGGCCAGAAGAATGTTTACAATAATACCACCCAGCATAATGATTAAACGCTGCCAGGCCGGTTTAGAACGGAATTCCCAGGGCTGAGGCTCCTGTTTCATCTGATCCATATCCATACTTTCGTCTACCATTCCGGAAAGTTTTACATATCCGCCAATAGGCAGCCATCCGATTCCCCATTCTGTTTCTCCGATTTTCTTTTTTAATAAAGAGAATCCGGCATCCATGAAAAGGTAGAATTTCTCTACTCTCACTTTGAACATCTTAGCAGTAATATAATGACCGAATTCATGAAGAATAACCAATACGGATAATATGAAAAGGATTTGCCCTAATTGTATCATTTTTGAAAAACTTTTTTTATTATAAACGACAAAAGTAAGGTTTTCACCTTACTTTTTATCATGTTATTACAGATTGCCTATTTTTTTATAAAATTTTTATGAAAGACACCTTCGGAAGTACTGATTTTTAGGATATGGATGCCTTTAGCCAGTTGGCTAACGTTAATATCGCTGCTTTTTTCGGTGCTAATCAGCTGTCCTAAAGTATTGTAAATCGCTACGTTTTCCAGCTGAATATCGGTTGGCAGCTGTATCGTGATCCGATCGCTGGACGGATTGGGGTACACCGCGATTGTCTGGGCTATATCGAATGAGGCGTTTCCTAAAGTAGCCGTGTTATTCTTGGAGATGATGTTTTTCTCAGGATCAAATTCAAGAGCGGTAACACTAAACGGAACCGGAACAATAAACTCCTGCCCGTTAGTAGTGTTGTTTACGACTACATCGTGTGTTTGTGTTCCGTTTTTCAGGCGGATCGGAAGCGGCATTTCAAAAAAGCTCACGGAAGCATGCGATTGTGTTTGTGTCACTTTGATTTTTACCTGGCCGGCACCCCAGTTCTGAGCCGTAATAGTATAGGAAGGATAACCCTGGTTGTAAACCCAGTCGTTAAAGAACTCGGTAAGATTCATTCCGGAAGCTGTTTCAAGATGTGCCTGTAACTGAGAGGTTACCGCATAACCGTAAGCCAGTGCCGGGTCATTTAAATAATTGCGTAACGCCTGGAAAAAGACGGTATCGCCTAATTTGAAGCGCAGCATGTTGGTTACCATGGAGCCTTTGTTGTATGTAAGCCGGCTGCTGAAAATACGGTTGACGTTGCTTAACTGATCGTCTGTCAGGTATAAATTACCGTCAGGCTGAGCCGTGATACTGCTGATCTTATTGTCTTTCCAGGTGATGAAATCTGCGGTACTGTCCAGATTTTCCACAACCAGTCCGGCCATATATTCGGTTAAACCTTCATTCAACCAGACGTCTTTCCAGGTACCACAGGTGATTTTGTCGCCAAACCATTGGTGTGCCATTTCGTGTGCAATCAGGCTGCGGCTGAAACCGCCCATAAAAGAAACGGTCGTGTGTTCCATTCCGCCGCCCCATCCGAACTGTGCGTGTCCGTACTTTTCATTTCGGAAAGGATAAGGCCCGATAAGGGTTTCGTATAGGTTGATGATCGTTGGTGTTGGTGCTAAATTAGCCTGAACAGCAGTAGCGCTTTCCGGATAAATGTAATTTACAATCGGGAAAGTGTTTGGTGCAATACCGCCAAGCTGATTGTATATCTGATAATTGGTTACCGCAATGGCAATCAGGTAGGCCGGAATAGGGTAGCTGTGGTGAAAATGCGTTGTTTTGGTTCCGCCGGTATTGGTTGTGCTGGAAACCTGTAGTCCGTTTGATACGCTCACATATTGGGAAGGAGCGGTGATATACACGTCAATGCTGTTGGCTTTGTCGTTAAGATCCTGCTTGCAGGGCCACCAGTCTTTGGCGCCGTAAGGTTCGGATAAGGTCCATAAAATAGGTGTGCCGGAATGGGAACTGGTTGTAAAAGCAGCATTCTCACCGGATGGTGCGCCGGAATAGGTTATTTTTACGGAACTTGCAGCGCCGGTAGCCAGTGTGGACGGTAACGTGATTACCAGTTCGTCGTTTGCATTTTGTGTAAAGGTTAAGGTTGTATTTCCTTGTTTAACGCTGCTCACTGTTAATTCATTGGTTAAATCAAAAGTGATGGTATTCATGTTTTGCTTGGCAATAAAATCGGTAGTGACTACTCCCGAAATAAAATAATTGGCAGGATTAACGGTGAATTCCAGCTTATGATAGGTAATGTCATAGTTTTGAGTATTGGCATTGGCAGCAAAGCTCATCGTGTTGGAAGCGGCTTTCATTTCGGCTTCCACCATGCTGGAGAACACTTCTTCTTCGGTTTGGGCAAAAGAAAATGTGGTTGCTAATAATGCAAAAATTAAGAGGTGTTTTTTCATATACTTTAGTAAAATTTGCCAAAGTTAAGGAATAATCTAAAATAGGGGCTCGTTTTTTTCGAATAATGCGCTGATAATTAACAGGGACGGGGAAAGAAGAAAGGCTTTGTTAAATTGCATTCTTTTTTATAAAAAACAATTCCTTAAATTTGCTGACCTTAAAATCATTATAGTATGTTACAGATAGCATTTATTAGAGAAAACCAAGAAAAAGTAATCCAGGCTTTGGCGAAACGTAATTTAGACGCAAAAGCAATGGTTGAAGAAGTGGTGGCTTTAGATGAAAAGCGCCGCGCAACTCAGGTGGAATTAGACAACACTTTGGCAGAATCGAACAAGCTATCCAAAGACATCGGTGAGTTAATGAAGAGCGGTGAGAAAGCCAAAGCGGAAATCTTAAAAGAAAAAACAACCATCTTAAAAGAGAAAAGCAAGGAATTAACAGATGTGTTAAATGCGGTTTCTGATGAATTAACGCAGGAACTGTATAAATTGCCAAACCTTCCTGCCGATGTTGTTCCGGAAGGAAAAACACCGGAAGATAACGAAACCGTTTTTGAAGAAGGAACCATTCCGGTATTGCATGAAGGTGCTATGCCACACTGGGAATTGGTGAAAAAATATGACATTATCGACTTCGAATTGGGAACCAAAATTTCAGGTGCCGGATTCCCGGTTTATAAAGGAAAAGGAGCGCGTTTGCAACGTGCATTGATCGCTTACTTTTTAGATAAAAATACCGAAGCCGGTTATAAAGAATACCAGGTTCCGCATTTAATCAACGAAGCATCAGGATACGGAACAGGGCAGCTGCCGGATAAAGAAGGGCAGATGTACCACGTGGGAATTGACGATTTATACTTAATCCCTACGGCAGAAGTTCCGGTTACCAATTTATTCCGTGATGTGATCTTGCAGGAAAATGAACTGCCGGTTTTATGTACGGGTTACACACCGTGTTTCCGTCGTGAAGCAGGTTCATACGGAGCGCACGTTCGCGGATTAAACCGTTTGCACCAGTTTGATAAAGTGGAGATCGTTAGAATCGAGCATCCTGAAAAATCATACGAAGCCCTGGAAGGAATGGTAGAGCATGTGAAAACATTGCTTCAGGAATTGAAACTGCCATACCGAATCCTGCGTTTGTGCGGAGGCGATATGGGATTCACTTCGGCATTAACCTATGACTTTGAAGTGTTCTCAACAGCACAGGACCGTTGGCTGGAAATCAGCTCGGTATCTAACTTTGAGACTTTTCAGGCAAACCGTCTGAAACTGCGTTTCAGAGATAAAGACGGTAAAAACCACCTGGCACACACGTTAAACGGAAGTTCATTGGCGTTGCCGCGTGTATTGGCAGGAATCCTGGAAAATTATCAAACACCGGAAGGAATCGTAATTCCTGAAGTATTACGTCCTTACACCGGATTTGATATCATAAATTAATAAAATCTTATACTTTAATAATGTACTAATCAGCTAAAAAAAGCTACATTAGTACATTGTTTTTTTATGACAGTTGTGGAATGAAAAACCTTCTTCTTTATATCGTTTTGCTTAGCTCGATGTTTGTTTTCTCGCAAAATGAACAGCTGGCGCAAAACTATTTTGACAGGGGAGAGTTCGATAAAGCAATTGTGATCTATGAAGGCCTGTTGAAAACACAGCCCAATAACTACCTCTACTTTCAGAAACAGATTGCCTGCTACCAGCAGCTGAAAGACTATCCCAAAGCAGAAGAACTGATTAAATTCCGTATCGATAAATTCAGACAAACGAGTCTTTATGTCGAATTGGGGTATAATTACCAGTTGCAGAAGGATACGGATAAAGCCAATAAAAACTATCAGAAAGCATTGGATGTTGTCAAAGAGAACCCGAATAATGTTTACGGTATTGCAAGCGCTTTTGAACAAAAAGTATTATTGGAACAAGCCTTAAAAGCCTACGAACTAGGCGTAGCGGGAAATCCGAACCTGAACTTTGATTACCAGATTGCCTTATTGCAGGGACAACTGGGAAATCTGGAACTGATGATTGAAAAATTACTGGACTATTCCTACCGGAACCAGCCCAATCTGGCTTTGGTGCAAAACCAGCTGGCGCGCTTTATGATGGAAGACACTCAGGAAACCTTTAATGGCAACCTGCGAAAAGCCCTGTTGATCAGAACCCAGAAAACACAGGACATTTTCTGGAACCAGTTTTTAAGCTGGTTTTTTGTGCAGCAAAAAGAATACGGAAAAGCCTTTATTCAGGAAAAAGCCATCTTTAAACGCAACCCGGAAAACCTGTTCAATATTATCAGCCTGGCAAGACTGGCCGTTCAGGAAGGCGAAAACGATACGGCAAAAGAAATCCTGGATTTTATACTGCTAAACACCCAGGATATGGAATTGCAGATGGAAGCACATTATCAGCTTATTTCGATGGATATCGATAAAGCAGCGGTAAAAGACTATCCGGTAATTCAGGAAAAACTGTCCGGATTACTCAAACAATACGGGGTATCCCCATATTCGCTGCACCTGCAAATCTTAAAAGCACATTTTGACGCCTTTAACCTGAAACAGTTTGAAGCGGCAAAAACAACACTCACCCAATCGCTGGACTTGCCGTTAAACAATTACCAGAAAGCGGAAGTAAAAATGGAACTGGCAGACGTTTTGCTGCTGGATGAAAAATTCAATCAGGCGATCATTTATTATGCACAAATAGAAGACGACCTGAAAAATGATGAAATAGGACACGAAGCCAGCTTTAAAATGGCAAAAGCCAGTTACTTTAAAGGCGACTTCGACTGGGCACAGCAGCAATTTAAAGTCCTTAAAGCATCGTCGTCACAACTCATTGCAAACGATGCGCTGGAGCTATTCCTGTTAATCAGCGATCATACCGTTCAGGACAGTACACAGGTTGCCTTAAAGAAATTTGCAAAAGCGGATTTCCTGTTGTACCAGAACAAAACCAATGAAGCCTTAAGCGGATTCCAGTCCCTTTTGAGCGAACAGAAAGGGAAAAGTATCGAAGACGAAACCCTGCTGAAAATAGGGCAGATCCTGGAACAGAAAAAAGACTATACCGGGGCCTTAAAAACCTATCAGGAAATTATAGAAAAACATGCAGAAGGTGTCTATGTCGATGAAGCCTTGTTTTTCTCGGCAGAGATATACCGGAAATATTTGCCGGATGTTGAAAAAGCCAAAGCACTTTATGAAAAAGTGATTTTCAGCCATCAGGACAGTATCTATTATGTGGATGCCCGAAACAACTACAGAAAATTAAGAGGAGATAATAATTTATAAACGCAAAGCGTTCCGGTTACTCCCAATACAATAACAATTAAGATTCCTAAAAAATGATAATTTACAACGTAACGATTAATATACACGAAAGTGTACATGATGCCTGGATGAAATGGATGCAGGAAAAGCACATTGCCGATGTTCTGGCAACGGGGAAATTTACTTCGGCCCGTATGGTAAGAGTGCTGATTGAAGAAGAAATGGGCGGTGTTACCTATTCCATTCAGTACACGACAGACAGCAAAGAAACCCTGCAAAAATACTATGATGAAGATGCGCCTCGTTTAAGAGCGGAAGGATTTGCTTTGTTTGGGGATAAAATGCTGGCTTTCAGAACCGAATTACAGCTCATCAGTGATCATTAATAACAAACAGCACAGCGGTAGAATCTTTAAAAGACCAAAAAATGGATAAGGTAAGAGCAAAAAAACATTTGGGACAACACTTTCTGAATGATGAGAATATTGCAAAAAAAATTGCAGATTCGCTGGTATTGGAAGGCTATAAAAAAGTATTGGAAATTGGTCCCGGAATGGGCGTGCTCACGAAGTATCTTTTGGAGAAACCCATAGAAACCTATGTGATCGAGATCGATACCGAGTCGGTGGAATACCTGCAAACGCATTACCTGCAGCTGAGCAACCGTATTATTTCCAAAGACTTTTTAAAATATAATATTAAAGAAGTCTTTGGCGACGAACCTTTTGCCATTATTGGTAATTTCCCGTACAATATTTCTTCACAAATCGTATTCCGCGCACTGGAACTGAGAGATCAGATTCCGGAATTTTCCGGGATGTTTCAAAAAGAAGTAGCCGAGCGTATCTGTGAAAAAAAAGGCACCAAAGCCTATGGTATACTTTCCGTACTGGTACAGGCTTTTTATGATACGGAATACCTGTTTACAGTATCGGAAAACGTTTTTACACCGCCGCCAAAAGTGAAGTCGGGAGTGATGCGCATGCGTAGAAAAGAAAACTACAAACTGCCGTGTGATGAGAAAATGTTTTTTAATGTGGTGAAAACCGCATTTAACCAACGCAGAAAAACACTGCGAAATAGCTTAAAAGTTTTTCAGCTATCGGATAATTTAAGAGAAGATAGTATCTTTGACCTCCGCCCGGAGCAAATCTCGGTAGAACAATTTATAGAACTCACTCAAAAAATAGCCGCCGATGGAGTTTAAAATCAGCAGAGACTTTATTGCTCAGATTGAGCAACTAATCAGTGAAAACAAAGGACAGGAACTCGAAATTCTGCTCCAGGACGTTCACTATGCTGATATTGCCGAAATCATGGAGGAACTCGATGATGCAGAGGCAAGCTATCTTTTTAAAATCCTTGACAGTGAAAAAACGGCCGAAATTCTTCTTGAACTAGACGAAGAAGTCCGTGAAAAAATCCTTCGAAACCTTTCTGCAAAAGAAATTGCGGAAGAGCTGGATGAGTTAAATACCGATGATGCTGCCGACATTATCGCCGAATTGCCACAGTCTAAAAAAGAAGAGGTAATCTCCGAGCTGGAAGACGTGGAACACGCAAAAGACATTGTAGACTTATTGCGTTATGACGAAGATACTGCCGGTGGACTAATGGGGAAAGAGCTGGTAAAAGTGAATGAAAACTGGAATGTGCTCACCTGTGTTAAAGAAATGCGGCAACAGGCAGAGAATGTTTCCCGCGTGCATTCCATTTATGTAGTGGACGATGAAGAACGCCTGAAAGGCCGTTTGTCCCTGAAAGACTTGCTGACTACTTCTACCAAAACGCCAATCAGCGAGGTATACATCAAAAAAGTAGACTATGTAAAAGTAGATACCAAAGATGTTGAAGTGGCGCGTATCATGCAGAAATATGACCTGGAAGCCATTCCGGTTGTAGACGAAATGGGGCGCCTGGTAGGACGTATTACCATTGACGATATCGTTGACGTTATTAAAGAAGAAGCCGATAAGGATTACCAGTTGGCTGCCGGTATCTCGCAGGATGTTGAGGCAGATGACAGTATCCTTGAATTAACCCGTGCGCGTTTGCCATGGCTGGTTCTGGCACTATTGGGAGGATTCATCAGCGTTAAGGTATTAGGCCTTTTTGACGGCGCGATGGAAAACCATCCGGAATTGTTTTTCTTCACACCGTTGATTGCTGCAATGGCAGGAAACGTTGGAGTACAATCCTCTGCAATTATTGTTCAGGGTTTGGCAAACAACACCTTAAGCGGTTCTTTGTGGAACCGGTTACTGAAAGAAGTCAGCCTTAGCCTGCTAAACGGATTTATATTAGCCATTATTTTATTAATCGGAAGCCATTTCCTTTTAGGTGTAAGCCCTATGCTGGGTATCACCGTAACCGTAGCTTTACTTTCGGTAATTGTTACCGCTTCCGTTTTGGGTACTTTTATCCCCATGACCTTAAACCGTTATGGTATTGACCCCGCTTTGGCTACCGGGCCATTTATTACCACCAGTAATGACATTTGCGGGATCCTGATTTACTTTTCCATAGCCAAACTGATATTGGGCTTTTAATCATAAAAAACTGTTCTTATGAAAATTGTAGTGATTGGTGGTGGTAATTTAGGTACCTCCATCGCTTTGGGCATTGCTAAATTTACCGAAGGTAACACCTTAGTGGTTACCAGGAGAAATTTGGAAACAATTCGTTTTTTGGAAGATAGCGGCATACAGTTATCCTCCGATAATAACGATGCGGTTACTAACGCCGATGTGGTCATTTTAGCCGTAAAACCCTTTCAGGTAACCAATATCATTACAGCCTTACGACCCCATTTAAAACAGAAAATTGTTGCCTCAGCGGTTAGCGGACTTTCAATGGAAAGCCTGCAGGAGCAATTGGATGCGACTTCGGTTGCCATCCGTATTATGCCGAATATTGCCATCCGGTTTGGTGCTTCGGCAACCTGTGTGACCCTGCGGGAAGACGATTGCAATACCGTACAGCCCTTTTTAAACATTTTGGCCCAGTTGGGTTCCGTAGAGGTCATTGAAGAAAAAATGATGGATGCGGCAACGGTTCTGGGAGCCTGCGGAACGGCGTATGCACTGCGCTATATCCGGGCAGCAATGCAGGCCGGAATTGAGATCGGTTTTGATGCCCAGACAGCATTGGCAATCGCCTCGCAAACGGTGAAAGGCGCTGCCGAAATGGCATTGCAGGAAAAAGTGCACCCGGAACAGCTTATAGACCGGGTTACAACGCCAAAAGGCTGTACCATCGCCGGACTCAATGAAATGGAACATCAGGGATTCAGTTCGTCACTGATTAAAGGAATAAAAACATCATTAGACAATATAAAAGGGACATGAATCAGGACGTAAAAATACTTCATATCGATAGTAACCACCCTATATTATGGGCACAGCTGGAAGCGGCAGGATTTGTTAATCATGAAGATTTTAAATCCTCCAAAGAAGCGGTGGAAGCCAAAATTCAGGATTATAACGGTATAGTGATCCGAAGCCGTTTTAAAATAGACAAAGCCTTTCTGGATAAGGCTGTAAACCTGCAGTTTATTGCAAGAGTAGGTGCAGGACTGGAAAGCATCGACTGTGACTATGCAACAGCAAAAGGGGTGCATTTAATAGCGGCACCGGAAGGAAATCGCAATGCGGTTGGGGAACATGCTTTGGGCATGCTGCTGTCCTTGTTTAACAAGCTTAACAAAGCCGACAGGGAAGTGCGGAGCGGACACTGGAACCGGGAACCGAATCGCGGCCACGAACTGGACGGTAAAACGGTTGGGATCATTGGTTACGGAAATATGGGAAAATCCTTTGCCAAAAAGCTACGGGGATTTGATGTGGAAGTACTGTGTTATGATATCCTGGATAATGTAGGCGACGGAAATGCACGCCAGGTTTCATTGCTCGAATTGCAGAAAAGAGCCGATGTGCTGAGTCTGCATACGCCCTGGACGCCGGAAACCGATAAGATGATTAATGCTGATTTTATCGATGCCTTTTCAAAACCGTTCTGGTTTATCAATACCGCAAGAGGAAACAGTGTGGTTACTGCTGATTTGGTTACCGCCATGAAAACGGGTAAAATTCTGGGAGCCGGATTAGACGTACTGGAATATGAAAAATTATCTTTCGAAAACCTGTTTACCGATGGGCAAACGCCGGATGCTTTTCAGTATTTACTGGAATCGGAAAATGTATTGTTAACACCGCATATTGCCGGATGGACGGTGGAAAGTAAAGAAAAACTGGCACAGGTGATCGTTGATAAGATTGTTAAACACTATAAACATGAATAAGATAGCCTATTATTTAGTGATTCTTGTTGGAGTCATTACCTGTCTGAGCTTCTTTCCGCATGCGTTTTTAGGAATGAAAGCGGTGATGGAACATATTGCCAAAGGAGAAATACAGGAGCCGGCTGCGAACGGGATGCGGATGATCTGGTTTTATTCGTCTGTAATGATGCTGCTAAGCGGGATGTGGATGCTTTTTTTGGCAAAACCCATAAAAGAAGGGCAGTTCCGGGCCAGGGTACAAATGTTGCTGCTGGGTTTGGGATTGAGTATCTTTGGATTGGGATGTACGTATATTTCGGGAGAAATAGATCATATGTTTTTATTTACTATTGAAGGAATATTGCTGTTGCTGGCAGTGACCTTGTTTTTTAAAAATCAGAACCATGGATAAAAAAGAAATTAAAAGAGTTACCGGATTAGGAGGTTTTTTCTTTAAGAGTGAAAACCCGGATGCAATTAAGGAATGGTATAAAGATCGTTTGGGACTTCCTGTCGATGCTTATGGCTGTTCGTTTCAGTGGAAAGACAAAGATGGCAATGACGGTTCTACGCAATGGTCGCCGTTTTCAAAAGATACTAATTATTTCAAACCCAGTGAAAAACAGTTTATGATGAATTTCAGGGTGGATAATCTGGTGGCCTTGCTGGAGGTGTTGCGGGAAGAAGGAGTTACGATTGTTGGTGAGATGGAGGAGTACGAATACGGGAAATTTGGCTGGATTATGGATCCGGAAGGAAACAAAATTGAACTTTGGGAGCCGAATGATGATGCTTTTCTATAAAAAGTACTATATTCGCTACATAATCAATCTAATCAAAACAAAAAATGGAAGTAAAAAGTTCAATGTCAGAGGATTGGAATAATCCTCAAATCCCGGAATTTAAGGTCGATCCGATCATGGTTTTAGTTTTCGGATTTCTAACGTGCGGGTTATACCTTATCTACTGGAATATTAAAGTTGCAGAAGTTTTAAATGCTGTAGCCGGGAAACAAATCATTTCGCAGCCGGTTGCTATTTTTTCCGGATGTTGTATGCCTGTTAACTTGTATTATTACTACATAGCAGGTAAAGAAGGTTTACCAAAAGTATATGAGAAAATTGGTGAGCCAAACAAAGACCAATCGGTTCTTTTATTAGTGTTAGGTTTTATTTTTCCAATGGTGGCAGCAATGATTGTACAAGGTGATATCAATAAGCTTTACAAATAATAAAAAGAAACAACTCAAAGTATATGGAATTATCGGGGCATTAATTACCCTGATAATTCCTTTTTTGCTTACGTTTCAAAACGAGCACAATCATCTGGATACGGCACAATCGCTTTGTCCTTTTAAAATGCTCACAGGCTTTCCGTGTCCCGGATGTGGGATTACGAAGTCCTTGGTATATATTTATGAAGGAGATTTGTACAGAAGCCTTTATTTTCATTTATTCGGGCCGTTAGTGTTTGTATTCTGTATCCTGACGGTAATTGTTTTAACAATAGAGCTGATAACCGATAAAAGCTATTTCAGGGATATTTTTTACAGCCGTAAAATAGCCTATATTTTAGGAGTTATACTGGTCGTGTATCATTTAATCCGACTGTATTATTTTATTTTCGATAATACTTTCGACGATATACTCCGGCAGTCTGTATGGAGATAAAAAAAGCGCCCTGATCATCTCAGGGCGCTTTTTTTATCATTATTATATTTCTTATTCTCCTTTTTCATTGAGTTTTCTTTCCAGTTCAGCCTGAAACTCTTCCATAACCGGTTTAACGGTGCTTTCCGGTAAGTCGGCAATTCGGATGTACATTAAGCCGTCTACAGCGTTGTTAAACAGCGGATCTACATTAAAGGCTACTACGCGTGCATTCTGTTTGATGTATTTTTTGATCAGTACCGGTAAGCGAAGGCTTCCCGGTTCTACCTCATCAATGATCTTGTCAAATTTGTTCAAATCGGCTTCCGTTTCGTTAAAAACAAAATCTTTGTCGGCGTCTTTTAGTTTAACCTTGTATTCTTTCTTAGGGTGGATGTACTGGGCAATATACGGGTCGTAATAATGCGACTTCATAAACTCAATCATCAGCGATTTGGAAAAATCGGAAAACTGGTTGCTGATACTCACGCCGCCAATCAGGAATTTGTGTTCCGGGTGACGTAAAGTAGTGTGTACAATTCCTTTCCACAACAGGAATAAAGGCATTGGTTTTTGCTGGTACTCCTTAATGATAAAAGCACGTCCCATTTCGATAGATTTAGACATCATATCGTATAATTCCGGTTCGAAGCGGAACAGTTCGTGCAGGTAAAACCCGTTAATACCGAATTTTTTATAAATCTCGGAACCCAATCCCATACGGTAAGCTCCGGCAATACGTTTTGCATCATCATCCCATAAAAACATGTGGTGATAATATTTGTCGTATTGGTCTAAGTCTAAAGACTCGTTGGTACCTTCTCCTACTTCTCTAAAAGTAATTTCTCTCAAACGGCCCACTTCGTGCAGGATATTCGGAATCTTATCGGCAGTCACTAAGAAAACTTCGTAGTTCTTGCTTTGTAAAAGACGGTAGTCGCCTTTTCGCAATTCGGTTACTTCCTGTAAGATCTTTTCGTTATTGGCAGGATTGGCAATTTGCTTCGGACTGCTTTTAGGAAGCTGTAATTTTAAACTTGGAGGGGACAGTAATTTACTTTCCGCTTCAAAAGAATTGGCAAGCATGTATGTTTTACGACGTAAGAATTCGGAATAAGCCTCAATGCTTTCATATTCGCACTGCTCGTTAACAGAGATCGGTTTCCCGATACGGACTTTTATCACCCTTTTTTTCTGTGTCAGTAATTCCGATGGTAATTTAGCCGTACGCAGTGTAGGGCTGATTTTGGATAACAAATAAAATAAACGGCTGTTTTTTGCGTGGAAATAAATAGGCACTACCGGAACATTCGCTTTTTTGATAAGCTTTAATGCGCCTTCTTCCCAGGGTTTGTCCACAACAAGCTCATCGTCTTTATAGGTAGAAACTTCACCGGCCGGGAAAATACCCAATGGTTTTCCGTCACTTAAATGTCTGAGTGTTTCTTTAATGCCTACTACGCTGGATTTGGCATCCTTGTGATTTTCAAAAGGATTAACCGGCATAACATAAGGCTTTAACGGTTCGATGCGGTGTAATAAAAAGTTGGCAATAATTTTGAAATTCGGTTCTTTTTCAAGCATTAATTTCAATAGCAATATACCATCGATCCCACCTAAAGGATGATTGGAAATCGTAATATAAGCACCTTCTTTTGGTAATCTTTTAAGATCTTCTTCGGGAATTTCAAATTTTATCTGGAATTCGTCCAGAATTGCATTGAGAAATTCTACATCACTAAGATGTTTGTTTCTGTTATAAATCTTGTTAAGAGTAGAAATTTTCAATACCTTCATCAGTAACCAGCCTGAAAAAGTTCCTAAAAACCCGTATTTATCAGTGTTTATTGCCTTGGCAACTTCTTTAGCGGTAACTAAACCCATTTAATTTCGTTTTGAGCGAAAAACAAAGATAATAAATCTCATCTAACGCAAAAAGGCTTTGGTCTATTATTACGTTTTTTTTAATGAAGAATATAATTAGGTATTTGATTGTGAATGATTTGTTCTATTTCCATAATTCTTGTTTTAATTCTATTGGTTTTTACCTATTTTTGGAGAAAATGAAACAGTAACGATGAAAATTATCTCTTATAATGTCAACGGAATCCGTGCGGCAATCACTAAAGGGTTTTTAGATTGGCTGAAAAGTGCTGATCCTGATGTAATTTGCCTTCAGGAAATTAAAGCCACACAGGAACAGATTCCGTTATTGGATATAGAATTAGCCGGGTATCCGTATCATTATTGGTTCCCAGCGGAGAAAAAAGGCTATAGCGGTGTCGCGGTCTTATCGAAGATAAAGCCGAATAATGTTGTTTTCGGAACCGGAATTCCGCACATGGATAAAGAAGGCAGAAACCTTAGGGTAGACTTTGATGATGTTTCGGTCATGAGTCTGTACCTGCCATCGGGAACAAACATCGACCGTCTGGATCATAAATTTATGTATATGGCCGATTTTCAGAACTATATCAACGAACTGAAAAAAGAGGTTCCGAATTTGATTATCTGCGGCGATTATAATATTTGTCACGAGGCAATTGATATTCATGATCCTATCCGAAATGCAAAAGTTTCCGGATTCCTGCCGGCAGAACGGGCATGGCTGGATGCTTTTATGAAAAGCGGCTTTGTGGACAGTTTCCGTCATTTTAACAAAGAACCGCATCATTACAGCTGGTGGAGTTACAGGGCAAATGCAAGAGCGAATAACAAAGGCTGGAGAATTGACTATAACCTGGTGAGCGAACCTTTAAAAGAAAGAATGAAGCGCGCGGTTATTTTACCGGAAGCCAAACATTCTGACCACTGCCCGGTTTTATTAGAAATAGAATAATCAAAATACCACTAAAGATGATTAAAAAAATGTCTATTGGAGTTTTGGCTTTAGCCTTATCAACTTCATGTGTTTCTAAAAAAATATACACGGATTTAGAAACGAAATTTGCAGATTTAAAGAAAGAAAACCGTCAGTTATCCGATGAAAATACGGCTTTAAGCAAGGATAAAAATCAATTGGACCTGTTGTCAAAAGATTTACAGGGGCAATTGGACAAGCTGAAAGCAGAGCGTGACAAACTGGCTTCCGACTATGCGGCATCCAAAAACAGCCTGAACACATTACAGTCTTCTTATAAAGCATTGGAAAAAAACAGTGATGATGCTTTACAGAGCAATATGAACAAAAACCGCGAACTTTTAGCACAGCTGGAAGCCAAAGAAAAAGCTTTGGCAGCGGAAAGAGACCGTCTGGAAAAACTGAAGAACGATTTAAAAGACCGTTCGGACAGGGTTAACGAGCTGGAAAGCATGATTGCAGAAAAAGAGGCGAGTATGAAAAAACTGAAAGAAACCCTTTCTAAAGCCTTAAATGCATTTGAAGGAAAAGGATTAACAGTGGAGCATAAAAACGGAAAAGTTTACGTTTCAATGGAGAATAAATTGTTATTCGGAACCGGAAGCTGGGCTGTAGGAACAGAAGGAAGAAAAGCAGTTGTAGCTGTTGGTAAGGTATTGGGTGACAACCCGGAAATTACTGTGCTGATTGAAGGCCACACGGATAATGATAAATTTGCAGGAGCTGTTGGGCAAATCGAAAACAACTGGGATCTGTCTACAAAAAGAGCTACGGCAATTGTGAACATCCTGGCGGAGAACAAAGCGATCGACAAGAAAAACCTGACCGCGGCCGGTAGAGGGGAATATGCTCCGATAGCGACGAATGATACCGCAGAAGGAAAATCGAAAAACCGTAGAATTGAAATTATTCTGACGCCAAAACTGGATGAAATTTCTAAAATGCTGAATGATATTAACTAAGCATTGTTAAACATAAAAAAGAGAGGTTCAGCATTTACATACTGAACCTTTATTTTTGCGTACTTTTGAAACCCATAATTTTCGATACATTTTACAAAATGAAATATACGACATTACCCCATACCGATGTGAAAGTCAGTAGCATCTGTCTGGGAACCATGACTTTTGGTGAACAGAATACCGAAGCGGAAGCTCATGAACAACTGGATTTTGCCCTGGATAAGGGAATCAATTTTCTGGATACTGCCGAAATGTATCCGGTAGCCGCACGCCAGGAAACAACCGGAAGAACGGAACGTTATATCGGAAGCTGGCTGCAAAAAAACGGAAACCGCGATAAAGTAGTGATTGCAACCAAAATTGCCGGTCCAAACCGCGGCATGGAATACCTGAGAGATGATCTGAGTTTTACTCCTGCAAATATCCGGCAGGCTTTGGAGAAAAGCCTGACCCAGCTGCGAACGGATTATATCGATTTGTACCAGCTGCATTGGCCGGAACGGAAATCGAATATGTTCGGACAACGGGGTTTTACCATTCAGGACGATGCCTGGGAAGATAATTTTAAGGCTGTTCTGGAAACATTTGATGCTTTGATCAAAGAAGGGAAGATCCGCCATATCGGAGTGTCTAACGAAACACCGTGGGGCGTAATGCGTTTTCTGGAAGAAAGCAAGCAGCATGGCTTACCGCGTATTAAAACGATACAAAATCCGTATTCCTTACTGAACCGGACGTTCGAAGTAGGCTTGTCGGAAACCTGTTATCGCGAAAAAGTAGGTTTGTTGGCCTATTCTCCTTTGGGATTCGGAACGCTGACCGGGAAGTTTTTAACCGGGGAACATCCGAATGCACGAATTAAGTTATTCCCGCGATTCTCGCGTTATTCCAGTGCACAATCCACAAATGCGGTACGAAAATACCAGGAAGTTGCGCATTCCTTTGGGCTGACGTTAACCGAAATGGCTCTGGCTTTTGTACAGCAGCAGCAATTTGTGACAGCAACCATTATAGGAGCGACGAATTTGGAACAACTGGATGAAAATATTAAAACGCATAGCATTACCCTTACGGATGAAATGATCAAAGCGATTAACTATATTCAGGAGTTAATTCCAAATCCGGCGCCGTAAAAATTACTCTATAGCCAATTTATGGGTGGCAGTGTTGCCGTTATTATCCATAATGTGTAAAAGATACAAACCTGTAGCCAGATGCGATGTTTTAATTGTGTTTAGCTCCGGGTTTTGTGTTTTCTGGAAAGCAACCTGTTTTCCGTTCATGTCAAAAACCGTTACTTCCGTTGGGAAATTGCTTCCGGATGATTTGATGTTTATTTCGGCTCTGGCCGGATTAGGATAAACGGTAAAAGCCGTTTTGCTGAAATCGGATGTGCTTAAAGAACTGTCCTTGATTTTATAGATGGTTCCGTTGTTAATGGAGCCCACATACAATTCGCCGTTATTATCCTCACCAAAAGTCACAAAGCTGTTTCCGCTGAAATTGGCCGAGTATGTGATGTTTCCGGAGTTGTCGACCATTCCTATTTTGGATGCGCAGTAATCTGTGAAAAAATACTTGTTCTGGAAGTTCGGATACGTGGTTCCGGTATAGACATAGCCACCCGTTATCGAGCAGTTTCCGGCAGAGTGTGTGGTTACTGCTAACGGGAAAGTCATCGTGGATTGTGCCGCACAACCGGTGGCATTATAAGCGGCGTTGCCTTCATAACAGCGCCAGCCGTAATTTAATCCGGCCTGAGTGGAACTTACTTTGTTGATTTCTTCAAAATTATTCTGACCTACATCGGCAATCCACAAATCGCCATTGCTTCTGTTAAACGAAAATTTCCATGGATTTCGGACACCGATTGCCCAGATCTCGTCGGCACCTGCAATACCCACATAAGGATTGTTCGCCGGGATGCCATAAGGCGTGCCGTTGTTAACGTCAATGCGAAGCATTTTTCCCAATAGTTCATTGATGTTCTGTGCGCGGTTTTCCGGGTCACCACCGCTTCCGCCATCGCCCATACCGATATACAGGTATCCGTCCGGACCAAATTTAACAGAACCGCCATTGTGGTTGGAATACGGCTGTGTAATCGTCAGCAGTATGCTGGCACTCGAAGCATTGGCAACATCGGGATTGCCGCTGTTCACGCTATAACGGGAAATAACCGTATTGCCAGCCGTGTTCGTATAATTCACATAGAAAAACCCGTTCGTGCTGTAATTCGGGTGAAAGGCAAGTCCTAACAGTCCGCGTTCGCCGCCGGAACTAATAATGCCGGAAAGATTAAGGAAAGGCGTTGGGTTAACGGTTCCGTTAGCATTTAATATTTTAATGGCACCGCCTCTTTCTACGACAAAGAGACGGGTGTCACCGGCATGGGTGATTTCTACAGGGCTTGAAAATCCGGTTCCGAAACTTTCCAGAGCGACCGTTTGGGAAAAACAGATGCCCGTGACAAGTAACATAAGGGGAAGTAATGCTTTTTTCATAGGTTATGTTGTTAAGTTGGTTGTAGTAAATTTAGTAAAAAATAATTAGGAAGCTGTGCAACTGTTTAATTTTGAGTGTTGTAATTAGAATGCTATGGTCGGTAATTGTTGGCTGTTCATCGGATTTCAGGAGCTTTATCGGTATATCAATGGGGTTGTTTTTTTTAGGTTATTGCAAAAAATAAACAAATAGTTATAGGGTAAAGCTAAAGTGTTTTTTAAAACAAAAAGTTGTATAGTGTTGTTTTTTAATGTTTTAAGCTTGTTTTTTAAAAGTGTTTTATTTATGTTTACAGAATAGATGCCCTCCAAGTAATAATTTTAAAGCAGGTTTGTAGCATTACAATTTGCTTTATTGAACTTTAGAATATACGCCATGTTACAGAAAATGAAAGAATTAGGAGTACTCTTCTCCTTGTGTTTTGTATGTGTCTTTTCCGGATGTGAAAAAGATACTTTTGAGGAAACCTTTGAAAAGAAAGGAAATCCGCTTACGATTAAAAAACTACCTTTTGAATCGTTGAAAAATAATCCCGCCCTATTGTATAAACTGGAGCAGCTCAATGCAAAAAAAACTGCTTTTTTTGGAAAAACGGTAACCGACCCGGTCCATAATTTTTCCTTTGACACCGAAGACGTAACGTATATTGAAAATGGAAGCCAGCATTCGTATACTTTCCCGATTGTAAGAACGGTACCCGGTTTATATGTGGAAAATCTGGTGTTAAACAGGGAAGAAGACGGTGTTTACCATGCTTATATTACAACATATAAACTAAGCCGGGAGCAGGTATTGCGGCTGGGGACTGTTGGCAGCCTGAATGATAAAATGACAATCCGGGCCTTACCGGATTTTGATATGGCTGTTTTAGGGAAAGGTAAATTAAAACCCTGCCATACATTGATAACGGTTCCGGTGGCCTGGAACGAACAAGGGCAGGTTACCCATAGCGAGCTTATTGAATTAATCGATAAGGATTGTATCGACCAGCTCAATAGCGGCGGACAAACAAGTACCGGTGATGGGAATTCCGGTAATGGAGGCGTTTCAGATGGCGGTTGGGGCGGCTGGATGGGAACCGGCTATGACACCGGTGTTTATGATCCGCCGGGAGCGAATAACGGTAATGATACCGGAGCTGAAGGAAGTGTTGGCCATGTAGGGGGAGGTGGTGTTGCTTATGGAGATGGTTCACCCGTTATTACCACTCCGGTAGTACCGATGACATTTACATCATTTATAAAAAATTTTAAACAGGGAGTGAGCCAGCTGGTTCCGGATAATCAATGGTGGAATACAACAAACGGGAAAAAGATAGTTCAATATTTACAGCATAATTTTAATACCCAAACAGGATCCGTTGATTTTCAGGTGTCGGAGTTTGTGACTTGGGCTGTTGGGTATTTTAACCTGCATCCTGATGTAACTTGGACACAGTTTGAGAATTGGTTTTTAATACCAAATGAAGGAAAGGATGGGGATTATGATAGTGAGTTTTGGGAAGATCCTAATCTTACTTTTCAACAGCAACAGTTGCCAAGTTTTAATGCTTTTGATAATGCCTATCCACGAATAGAGGGAATTCAATTGGCACAATTAGTAGGGGGAGAAGTTCTGCAATTATATAATCAGTATCCTGCTGTAGTTAGAGGATTTTGCGCCCTTAAGGTGTCCAGAGCATTAAATTATTCAGGAATTATAATCCCCAATATTGTTACTACAAATAATAAACCAGGAACGGTTCTTGGATCTGATGGAAAATACTATTTTTTGAATGCTAAAGCTTTAAATAAATGGATGAGAAAAACTTTTGGAATGGCTCCTTCAAATTCAAATCATGTTAATTTTACAGCAGCACAAGGAGGTGTATACGGACAGAATTTCCCTCAATTAACGGCTGGGATAAAAGGAATATATTCTATGGTTACAAATGATCCCAACCACGTGTGGGCTTCAGGGCATGCTGATTTAATATATAACAGTAGTTGTGTATTTGGTTGTCATTTCCACGATGTCCCTCCTGCAATATTAGAATATATAGATATATGGATTTTAGATTGAAAAATATGAGAAAAATAATGACTGTTATATGCCTCTTATGGTATGGTATTTTTAATGCTCAAATAAAAAATTGTGAAAAGATTGATACTATAGTGGTGAATGAAATAAAATACCCCACATATTATTTTAGTTCTGAAATAAGTCTTTCAGGGTTCTTAAATATTTTTGTTGTTGATATTGAGAATTTTGAGAAAGTAAAAAAAATGATTCCAAAGATTTATTCTGAAAGAAAGCAGGAATGTACAGAATATTATGTTTTAGGAGTTTATAATTTGAAAGACAAATCTTCTTTAACTCAATCGGCTATTTCTGTTTTGGTTAACAATATTAACGTAGCCAGAAAAAAAAGAGAAAATCCTTATATAGAGGAGATAAAGACTACAGATAGAAAAAACATACATTTTTTATACAAACCGGAGGAGATATGTAAGTATATGTTTTGTAAATGAAATTGTAACTAAAAGTTATTATTATGAAAAAACATTTTATAATGTTCGTTATTATCGTTTGTAATATAGTATGTTCACAAAACAAAAATATTGCCATCAAGTTTTCTAACAGCATTATCAATAATGTTGAAAATGAAAAAATATATACTATTTTCATTAGAAAAGACACGCTTAAACAACGTGAACGATTTGAATTTTTTTCGTTGCAATTAGATGATGTTAAGAAAAGGATGACTTCAAAAAAATGCACTGTTTATAGTTATCATGACGCTTATAATAAAAAGTTAATGGATTATACATTTATAAATGAAAATGGAGATAATGTTTAGATATTATATTTTAATAAAGATCTCATCGTTCCTGTATTACTAAATGAACATGGTGAAATAGTAGCAATAAGCACAATGAACAAAAGGAAAAAGAAAGTCTTTCTTTTGATTTGATACAACAAACGTTGATAAGGAATATTACTTTGGTTATAAAGGAAAGAGTATTAAACTAAGAATAAGATGAAAAAAACCGGAATATTTTTCCTGATTATATTAATGTTTTATGGGTGTTCTACTTTAAAACAGCATGAAAAGAAAGAGTATAAGGAACGTTTTAAAACGGAACTTCTTTGCGAATGTTTAAAATATGGTTTTAATGAATCGAAAGAAATAAAGAAATTATTAAAAGAGGATAAAAGTCTGGTTTTTGACGAACCATTTGATAAAAAACACGGGGTTATTGAAGAATTGGCAAAGTTAACATATCAAAAGATTCGTAAGGATTCTATAAATACAATAGGAAAAGTTGCGGAAGGAGCAGAAGGGAAAAGAGTTTTTCAACAATGTTTAAAGGTTTACAATAGTAAAAAAATAGATTCATTGGCGATTCTTTATTATAAAAAAAGGAATGATCAGCGTGATGAATAACGGCTTTGTAATTGTTAAACACATTGAGTTAGTTACAGTATTAGTTTTTAATAATATTGAAACCAAAGCAATACCATGAGAAAAAAGTCTTTCTTTTGATTTGATACAACAATCGTTGATAAGGAATATTGACTTTGGCTATACAGGAAAGGATATTAAAATAAAAAAGAATGAAAAAAATATTGTGTTTTATATTTCTGCTAACGAGCTTGAGTGCTTTTAAGATGGCAGCCCAGATTATTAACAAGGATACCATTTTTTTACTAAATGAAAAATCACAAAAAGTATATATTGAACCCAATAAGAATTCAGAACACTATACTTTTTTTAAAACCTTTGAATCTGAAATAAAGACAAATAAAAAGAGTAGTAAAAACGAAAAATGGATTCCGATTTATAGTTATAATGGAGCATACTATCTCTATGTTCCCTGTGATTCCGGTTATAATAAAAGGATAGAATTGACAGAAAAAAAACTTACGGTTGAAGATTTTGAAAGTTCCACTTATGAAATTAGAAAAATTAATAGTGCTTCAAAAGAGGTCTTCATCTTTTTATATGAAGACTATGGAGGGAACAAGGCATATTTAGAATATACTATTTTTGACAAGCAAAAAGGGATAGCAATATTTAAGTTTGAAAACAGGTATAGTCTTATGATAAATGAAAAAAATCTTAAGGATTTTCCAATTATTGTTAACGAATGTAAGTTTGAAAAAGTAAAAGAATTTACGTTCGACGAACCGGATTATAAACAGCTTCTTAAACAAATAAAATAGCTTAAAAAAACAAATCCCCTCAATTGAGGGGATTTTGATTAAAGATTGCTCATTACTTTATCTTTCGGATATTTTACCACATAACTGATGCGGATTTTTTTGGTCTCATTCGGTTTTAAATTGAGTTCCCATGTTAGCAAACCACTTTCGGTATTAACTTTAGCACCGTCTTTTTGTTTGAGTTCAATCTCAATTTCCTTATCGGTACTTAACGGATACTGGTCTTCCAGTTTCATGACAATCGCTTCTTTTTTATTGTTGCGGATCGTAATGTCGTACGTAAATGTCTGCTCTTTTTTAGAAGACAGGAATTTGGTGCCGGATTTATCGGTTATTTTTTCTCTGGTAATAGACACTTTTTTATCACGTCCCATACTCAGGTTTAACGTGTCGGCCGTTTGTCCCGGGTTGATAATGGTTTTGCCCACATACATGCCTTCAAAAATAATATTTGCTTCTCCTTTTAACAGGTTGTATTTGCCATAATCGGTAATCTCTGCCAGCAGGAATGATTCTTTGTCAAATTTCGGTGCTGCATAATATTTGTAAGTAGCCGGCAATTGGATCTCTTTTAAGGCCACGCTGTGTACTTTGCCGTTCGATAAAATGTCATACGGAATATCAATATCAAAAGAAATATTCAGCTGGTTCTCGTTGATCAAGGTGTAATCGGAAACAGAGCTGGCTACTGCAATCCCGGAAACTTTACCTCTTAGACTGGGAGCACTGGTTACCACAACTTCCTGTAATTCCTTACGGGCATAGTCAGCATTGTTGTATAGCGGTTGCTGGTACGCTAAAAACCACGGTCTGATTGTTGGAGCCTGGTTGTTCTGGTTTGGCATACCGCTGGAAAGCGTTAATTTTACTTTTTTCCAGTCTACTCCTGTATTTTGAACAATCTGTGCCTTGTACATCATGTTTATAGGCGAGGTTACATTATCGGCTCTCAGGTCATAAAAAGGAACCCAGCGTGCATTATTGGTAAGATAGGAAATTTCAAGCGGAATGTTTCCTGCTGTCTGATTCATGACCTGTAAAACCAGTTTCCCGCTTGCATTTTTCTCTTCCTTATTGGTGTTAATTTCCAGCTTACTGTTGAGTTTCGTTAGCAGCGCATTGAGGTTTTTCTCTTTTTCGGTAATCGCATTTACAGAATTGCTGATCTCTGTTCGCTTTGATTTGTAATACTCTACCATTTTCATTAATTCAGACACGTTTAACCCGGAATTCTGGCCGTAAATCTGCTGGTTTTTATCCAGTATCTCTATGGTCTTGATTTCTGAAATTTTAATGTTGGCAAGCCTCTCCAGATCTTTCTGAACCAGTTTGATACTGTCCCTTACTTTTTTAATAGCAGGTGAACTTTCGTCCAGATCGTATTCGGAGATATAATCATTGGTAAATTGCGTAGACAAAACGGTTACGGTTGAAGGAGCACCTATCTGTACGGAATTTTCATTCAGGTAATTGGCGATGTTTTTAATGACAATCTCATGGGTTCCGGCAGGAATATTCACGGTCGCCGATTGTGCAATTTCGGCTGCGTTAAAATATACTGTTACGTCTTTTACTTTGGCGGTGGTAAATACCGGTTTTTGCGCCAGCGCAATACCGGGAATGGCAAATAATAAGGTGATGATGAACTTTTTCATTGTCAATGTTTTTATGATGATAAATATAGGATTTTACTTTTATTTCTCGACAGTATATCCTTTTGCTTTGGCATAGGCCGTAATGGAACTATTAATGGCATTTCCCAGATCGTCCTGCGATTTTGTTTTTTTATTTTCGGTATCAATATACTCCTGGCGTTTTTTAGCAAGCTGTGCGATTTCCTGCTGGATGCTCTCACGTTCCTTCGTTTTTGCCTCAATAAGGGTTTTTAGTTCTGCCTTGCTTTTGTTTTGCAATTCTTTGGGCAGTTCTTCTTTCCTGATTTTGGTGATGGCATCTTTGTCTTCTTTTACCTTGTCAACCAGATCCCAGCTTTCGTTTTTATAAATGGCTTTCGATTTGCTAACGGCACGTTCGGCATAGTTGGCAGCCGATACGCTTTCGGCATTTTTATCCTGTACTTCCTGATTCATCTTTTTTGCCCGCCCGCTGGCGCCATAACCAATATAAGTAGCATTGATACGACTGCTGCAATCGGCTATTTTGGCATCATAAGGAGTTAGAATGTACTGCACTGCCAGGTTGGAGTTGATATTGAAATATTTCCCTTTTCCTGTCTCGGCACCGTTTTTCCATAAGGAGCTGATACCTTCGTCATAATCACCACAGAAAATAGTGTTCACATAAATGTCCTTTTTCAACGCATCACTAATCGCTTCCTTATAAGAAATACTGCCCTGATCAAAAGCCTCATTTCCGGCAATATAAATAAGCTTCATGCTGTTAGTGTCGGTCTTCCATTGCAATTGTCTGGTCGCGTCCTGAATAACGGCGCCGCAATATTCAGCACCGCCGTTTGTACGTAAGGAAAACAGTTTTTCCGAAATCAGGTCCAGATCTGTCGAAAGCGGTGTCACCTGGCGGATATAATTAGCGGTCTGGGACAACCCGTTGTTGCCGTATTCGTACAGCGCAATTTCAATATCGGGTGTTTTGCCATTGTATTTTAAAGTAGTCAGTGTGTTAACGATATTCCAGAGGCGGGATTTAGCCTGGTCGATCAAACCATCCATGCTATTGGAAGTATCCAGCAAAAGCGCCACCTGAATTTTGGTGTTTTCTGCTTTATGAATTGCCGCCGTTTGCGGATTAACGGTCGTTGCGGTATGGGCAAACGAAAAAACGGTTGCCAGAAGTGCTGCGGTTAGGAATGTCGTTTTCATGATATTATTGCTGTAATAATTTAATATCGTTTTCTATTGTCAGGATCAAAAGACAGGTTGCAGTACAGAAAACCGGACTGGTAATGCAGTGGTGCCCGTTCCAGCTTCCGTTTTGGTTTTGGATTTTTAGAATTTTTCCGCCCACATTATCATACCAGTTTTTCCAGTCGCTGTCTTTTTTTACCAGCATGGATTCCCCGGTTTGTAAAAAGCTCATAAATTCTTCGCCGCCATTGTTGCCAAAACCGTTCATCACCTGGTTGTCCATTGCCTGTACTTTTGCAGCTTTATAAACCTTAGCTGCTGCGGCATAAGAAAGTGCTTTATCCTTATTAACCCCTATTTTTTCAAGATTCTGGGTGTTTAGTTCCGCCTTTTTGCTGATTTTACCTTCGGCTTTGGCCTTTTCAAATAATTCTTCGGCTTCTTTGGCTTCCGAAGCACTGCCTCTCACCGAACTGCTCACGGCATATAGCACGATTCCGGCACCGTCTTCTGTTTTAGCGGTATTGTTTTCGGCATCATAATTACCTTTCTGGTAATTCCGGGCAGCAGCCATTTTATCCGGGTCTACTTTTATATTCTTGTTTTTGGAAGCCTGCTCCAAAGCAGCATTGGCAAAAGAAGACTGTAAAACACCTGCCCAGCCGGCACCGGAAACTTTTCCGTTTGCATCGTATGATTTCTCGATTTTGCCAACACAAATCTGAATGGCATTTTCTACCCGTTTGGTCAGCGCTTTATCGGATACTGTAGGAACCAGCTGGTTCAGGAACTGTAAGGTTAAAACGGCATCAATGTTTGCTCCTAATTTTTGCTGGATCTGAGTGCCGCGAACCGGAGTTATGAATTCTTTATTTTTATTTTCTTCAACCTGATGCAGTAAATAATTCAAAGCCGCCGTTAGCTGTTGTTTGTACCTTCCTTTCTCAATACTAAATCCCATCCGGTACAGACTCATCGCAGCCATGGCTGTTGTTGCCGGGTCGGAACTAACGGCATGCGGATTCATTTCGCCTTGGTTGCTGTGGGAACCGGCACCCCAGCCGCCGTCCTTGTTTTGTGCTTCCGCTAACCATTTTTCCCCTTTGTCAAGACTGGCCTTTAGTCCGGAAGCATTTTTGTAAACCGAATACCGGTCTACCGGCTGCTCACCCATAACCGACATGAAAACGCAGGGTTTTTCCGGTGTTGCGGTTTTGATGATCGGTGTAATCAATCCCGTATCGGGAGTGTTTTCAACTTTTAAGGCAACTCCCGTTAGCAGAACAGAAGCGGTCAATGCTATTACAATGTTTTCAGCTTTCATGTTTTTTGATTTTAAGATTACAGTTCAAAAGTATCAAGAGTAATCATGCGTTTTTTTCAGAATGGGTGAAACGGTATTTTAACTTGGTGAAAGGCCCGTTTGGGATTAATGGGTTTGTTTTGAGGTATTCAGATTCAGGGTTTTCAAATCACCGTTAGGCGTGATCAGTATAAACTCCTTGTCTGTTTTTGAAGCCGGTTTCTTTTCCCGGTTAATGGCCATTTTGATTTCATATTGCACCTGAATTACCGGTTCGAGTACCGTAGCATTAATGACAAAATCAAATTCCTTGTTGAAAACCGGCTGGTAGAATAGCGTAGTGGATTTACTGGCCTGGTTGATATTGGCGGCTCTCTTTAAGTTAAGGGAAGAACTGTTATAGGCTTCATAGGATTTATACATTTCCACGGGTAATGTCACACTGTATCCGTCGGCAATCTTTTTCT
Organism: Flavobacterium sp. 40-81; assembly: GCF_001898245.1. Classification (NCBI taxonomy): domain Bacteria; kingdom Pseudomonadati; phylum Bacteroidota; class Flavobacteriia; order Flavobacteriales; family Flavobacteriaceae; genus Flavobacterium; species Flavobacterium sp. 40-81. The sequence continues at coordinate 51,121 of NZ_MKTM01000010.1, read as the reverse complement.
CCACATTGCCGAAAGTCTCTCCCAGCAGCAGCTCATAGTTTTTAACCTTTTCCTGAACCAGCAGCTTTGCCCTGTTCATCATTTCTTTTTTAATGGTTTCCAGAGTGCTGGAAAAATAATCCACTCTAACCAGGTCATAAACCTCATGGTTGGACAATATGCTGATAAAATCATTCAGCTGATTCGGATCGGAATATTTGATATGAATGTTCTTTTTCAGTTCAAAACCTGCCGGTATTTCATTGTAGGTTTTCCGGCTAAAGATTTTTTTCTCGACTTCATATTCATAAACGGGAACAAAAGAAATCATGTCTACAAAGGTTTCGACACCTTTTTTAAGCCTGATCTCCGCGAGGGACTGTGCAATCCGTTTGTCGATTAACTCGTTTACCTCCTGAGTGGTTTTGCCCGTTTGAGAGGTGCTGAAAATAGCCACATAGGCATCCGCTTTTACATTGGCAAGGCCTTTAACACTCACCATAACATCGGCATTGGAAGGAAAGCTGATGTTGATCGCATTGTCGGTAAAACGCACCTGGTTCTGATAATTGATATTCCCGGAAACCTGTCCGGCAGCTAATTGGCATAGGATTAGCATGACAAAAAGAGTAAAAGATTTTTTCATGATTGCGGTTTTAATTGTACGGGACAAATCTATTGATCGAAAAAACGTACTTTTGGTAGAAAGGGTGAACCGGTCTTTTGACTTGGTGAAAAGTATAGGAAAGCAATTTGAAATGAAGTTACTTTACACTCTGAAAATAACTTATTTGTAATGCGTATTTTATCAATTGGTTTCGGACTTCTTCTTTTGGTGTTGCTGTTTCCGCAGGGAATAACGGCGCAGCAGGTTTCTACTGTAAATGCTAAAAAAAGTGCCAATGCCAAAATCAGCAAAGCAGCCGAAGAACTATCCAATTCACTGAATGAAAACGATGAGGTAAAAATTGCCGGCAGTTATGAAAAACTGGCGCAGGAATTTATTGATATAGCCGATTATACCAAAGGAGAGGAATACCTCAAAAAAGCATTGGAAAGCTATACCAGGCTTAACCGGAAACCGGATCTGGCAAGAGTGACCCGAAGCCTGGCGCGGGTTCAGGAAAATCAGAGTAAATATAAGGATGCGATCCAGAACTACCAGATTGCCGGTGAAATCGCCACGGAAAAAAATCAGGAACTGGTTAATCAGAGTGATGCCAAACGACTAAAAAGTGTTGCGAATCCTGCGGCACAATACAATTATGTTAATGCCAAGATCCAGTTGCTTGAAAAAGAAAGCCGCAAAGAAGAAGTCGCGGATGCGTATGTACAGAAAGCGGAAATGAATTTGCAGCAAAAAGATAAGGCGGAAGCGATTGAAAGTTACAACCAGGCAATTTCCTTTGCGAAAGACAAACCGGAAACGGTAATCAAGTTAAAAAATGAAATAGCCAAAGTGTACACGGCCGACAACCAGTTTGACGCAGCACTCGGAATATCGGAAAAACTGCTGAAAGAAGCCCGGTCTAAAAAAGATTTTGATACCGAAATAACCCAATTGCAATCGATCGCAACGATCTATTTTAAAAAGAAAGAGCCGGAAAAAGCGGTAGCGCAACTAAAAGCAGCTTATGAACTGGCCACACGGCAAGGTAAAACGGATGAGGTTAAAAAAAGCCTTTCCCAACTACTGGATTACTATAAAAAAACAGGAAAAGACAAAGAAAGCATTCTGCTGTACGAACAGTTCTTCCGGAATTTTGAAAAACTTATTCATGCCGACAGCTCACTGGCGGATACCAAAAACTTCCAGGTGACAGAAGAAAAAATCCGGCAGCTTGAAAAGGAAAAAGTTTTAAAGGATGAACTGATCGCAAAGAAAAACACCTTTAACTATTTCCTGATCGGTTCGATTGTACTGTTGTTAGTGTTTTTCGGATTGATCATAAAAGCGCTGTATGCTATTAAAACCAAGAATAAGGAAATTGCGCTGCAGTCGCTGCGCCGGGAAATGAACCCGCATTTTATTTTTAACAGTCTGAACAGTGTGAACCAGTTTATTTCGCAAAACAGGGAGCTGGAAGCCAATAAATACCTGACGTCCTATTCGAACCTGATGCGGAACATGATGGAAAATTCCAATAAGGATTTTATTGCTTTGGGCAGTGAAGTCGAACAGCTTCGGAAATACCTGGATCTGGAACACATGCGTTTTGAAGATCAGTTTGACTACCAGATCACGGTGGATGACAATCTGGATGCCGAAACGATTTTGATACCGAACATGATCATCCAGCCGCATCTTGAAAATGCAATCTGGCACGGACTGCGCTATAAAGAAGGAAAAGGATTGCTAAAGCTGGGGTTTTACCTGAAAAACGGTACTGTAAGCGTGGTAATTGACGACAACGGTATCGGGTTAACTAAAAGTCAGGAACTCAAAACCAAAAACCAGAAAGTACACCAGTCCAGAGGGCTGACAAATACCAAAGAGCGGATCAGTTTGCTGAATGAACTGTATAAAAAAGAGATCACGCTATCGCTGCAGGAAAAACCGGAACCGGAAACCGGAACGATAGTAGTAATTAATTTTCCATTGATTGAAAGAATATGATGACTTTGCAAAAAATAAAAAGTGTTATCGTTGAAGACGAGTCGGCGGCAAGGGAAGTGCTTAAAAATTACCTGAGTAAATACTGTCCGCAGATTGAAGTTGTCGGGGAAGCCCAGAATATCAGAGAAGCCGTTCCGCTGCTTCATGAAATACGGCCGCAATTGGTTTTCCTGGATGTGGAAATGCCTTTTGGAAATGCTTTTGATGTATTGGAAGCGTGTAAAGAACTGCAGTTTGAAACCATTTTTGTCACTGCTTTTTCCGAGTATTCGTTAAAAGCACTCAATCAGAGCGCGGCGTATTATTTGCTGAAACCCATCAGTATTGAAGAACTGATCGTAGCGGTTAACAAAGTACAGCTGCAATTGCTCAATCAGGAGATCTTTAACCGCAACAAAATTATTGTGGAAAACTTCAGGGAACCCAATCCGGAACGGCAGCAGGTTATTTTGCCCACGCTGGAAGGCTTTGAAGTGGCTAAAATGGAAGACATTGTCCGGCTGCGCGGGAACGGTAATTTTACCGATCTGTATTTACAGGATGGCAGTAAAAAAATGGTGTGCCGTTTTTTAAAACACTTTTCAGAGATTCTTCCTTTCCCGTTTTTACGGGTACACAAATCCCATATTATCAATGTGAACTTTGTGAAATCATACCACAAAGGAACAGGCGGTTATGTTACCTTGTTTGACGGTTCGGAAGTGGAAATCTCGCCTACTTACAAAGAGGAATTCCTTAAAAACTTCAAATAGATTTAGTAAACGATTTCCTTTATAAAAAGAGAATCGACAGGAATGCTGTCCTGTACTTTCAATTTCAGGAAAGAACGGGAACGTCCGGTTATCGTAAAAGGTATTTTGTAGCCAATGGTGTCTTCAGATTGCAAAACACCTCTGCGCAGCATCAGGTTCGTCAGGAAATTCTGGTGCTGGTTTGCAAAACCTTTCAAATGACCTTCGTTGTCAAACTGCCACATAAACTTTTTCGGTTTGGGAACAATACTCGCCAGGAACAAACATTCTTTAAGAGTCAGATCGGCCGGTCTTTTCTGGAAGTAAAATTGTGCGGCTTCACCAATTCCGTATACATTCGGTCCCCATTCGATCACATTGAAATAGACTTCGAGCATACGCTGTTTGCTGGCAATGCGGTTGTTCTCCAGGATATAAACCAAAAGGATTTCCTCCAGTTTTCGCGACAATGTTTTTTCACGGGTCAGGAATACATTTTTAACTAGCTGCATACTGATGGTGCTGGCACCGCGGGCAAATTTTTTCGTACGGATATTTTTAACGATCGACTGTTTGAAGGCTTCATTTATAAAGCCGCGATGGGACATAAACGAAGGATCTTCCGATGTCAGAACACTTTTTTGCAGGTAAGGGGATATCTGGTCTAAAGGTGTAAAATTCGGATTGGAAGGGCCAACGACTATCGGGCGCTGCGGTACGCCGTTTTCCATAGCCCGATAGGTGAAAACACCATTTAGTTTGGCTAAATCGGCTTCTCCGTATTTGGTTATTTTCAGGTTCTCTTTGTTCAGCCTGCTGTCGAAAACAAGGGCATTCGGATTGTTTTTGTTGAACTGGAAATTCAGGTTGTAATCAAAACTGCCTTCGGCTTCCATTCCTTCAAAATGGGTAAACAGCCCTTTTGGCAGAGAAGTGATAAAATCCTGGGCTTTCATTTTTGGAATAGCGACACGCAAAGTATATACCGTGTCTTTTTCGGTGTTATACTCCATAAACGGCTGCACTTTTATAGCGTTTAGCTGCGCCCGGGAACTACTGTCGATAGCTACGAAATCACTTCCGAAAAGAAAGCGGTAATCCAGCCTCGCTTTTTCGATGACGACATCTTTTTTAGCAATTCTCGGATGATTGATCGTGAAATTGGTAATGGAAGTAAAACCGTCTACGTGCAGCTCGTTTCCTTCCATTTTTATTTTCTGTACATTCACGTGGATGCTGTCGAAACTTGACAGCAAATGGAAGCGCTCGTCTATATAGGGAACTTTTATTTTGGACGTGTCGCTGTTAAAGAAACGCAGGTCGGCCGTTTTGTTTCTCGGATCGGCAAGACCTTTTATCTTCCAGTTCTGTGAGAAAGTATTGGTCTGTACGGCAATGGAAGTTTGCAGCTGTTTTTCTTTCAGATCCAATTCGTTCATGTGCATGGTTACCTTTCTGCCCATATCGTCCATGCGTAACGAAAGATTTTGCAAGCGCATATTTGTAGGAACCAGATTGAGGGCTTTTGTGAGCAATCGGTAGGCGAGTTTCGCGTAATTTCTTTTTTCGTTATCGTTTTTGTCCTCTTTTTCTTTTTTGAGGAAGGCATCAAAATTGCGGCCGTTTTTGTTTTTAACCAGTTGGATAAAACCGTTATTCATTTCCAGTTGTTGCAATTGAATATCACCGGTTAATAATTGGAAAAGGCTGACTTTGGTTTTTATTTTTTCAACAGCGAGCAGGGTGTCCGCTTTTTTGGGAACTAAAACAATGTTTTGAAGGGACACGCCGGTAAGGCCGTCAAAAGAAGCTTCTTTTATCGTCAGGACGCAATTGTATTCCGTGTCCAGTTTGGCTTCTGCTTTGGTAATTGCTTTCTGTAAAAGGGTATTACGAAAGATAAAAAGACCGGTAAATACGAGGGCAAAAAATAAAATAAAGCCTATAGAAAAGCGTATGATTTTTTGTCTTCTTGTGCTCATGCTTCTTCTTGTTTGTACAAAAATAGACTTTTTTAGAAAACCCGTTTTATAATACTATAGAAGAAAATGTTAATATCGTATAGTTTAGCAGAGGAAGTTACTCCTCTGCTGTTTATTTGCTAACGGTTGTAATAAGCAGTTATCGTTGTTTTGGCAAGGGTATTGCTGTTGATGTAAAAACCAGCAATTGACGGATTGGTATTTTTATCCAGACCCAATGAAGCTGTTTTAAGGGCAAAAACAGTGATCTCATATTTATGCGGTTTGTCACCAACCGGCGGACACGGGCCTCCGTAGCCATAACTTCCGTAATCGTTGGTGCTTTGTATGGCTTCTTTGGGAAGCAGCAGCTTTGTAATATCGCCCGCTCCGGTTTTGATTTCTTTTGTGGTAGCAGGAAGATCAAACAGCACCCAGTGCGTCCAGCCTCTGCCGGTGGGAGCATCCGGATCATACATGATTACGGCAAAACTTTTGGTTCCTTCCGGTGCATTTTCCCAATGAAGTTCGGGGGAACGATTTTCTCCGGTACAGCCAAAACCGTTAAAAACCTGTTTTTGGGTTGCCTGTCCCTGTAAATCGGTACTTTTTAAAGTAAAGGTTTGTGCGCTTGCCGAAAGCGATAGCAAAAGGCTTGCTGCGATGACATAAAGTGTTTTCATAAGAATTATTTTATGTCAAAAGTAGTACGGACAGCTCTGTTAGCGCTATTTCCAAAAGACGTAAAAGTGTTGCTAAACGTCCAATTTTTTATACTGATACTGTTTCGGGGTCTGTCCGAATTTTTGTTTGAAGGCCTGGATAAAGCTGGATAAGCTCTGGTAACCGGTTTCAAGATATAGGTCATTTGCCCTGTATTCTGCCTGTAGGAGCTTTTGGGCGGCTGTTTCCAGTCGTTTTTCCTGCATCCACTTGATCGGGGAATTGTGGTAGATGGTTTTGAAATGGCGTTTGAAAGTTGAAACACTCATGTTGCACAAAAAAGCAAGCTCGCTGACTTCAAGGTTGTTGTCTAAGTTATTGTGGACGATTTCCTGAATTTTTAGCTGCTGGCTTTTGTTTTGATTTTCCAGTAAATCAGCAACTGACAATCCTTTATTCTGAATAAAATAGAGCAGAATCTCTTCCATTTTTACTTTTTTTGCCAACACATCTGCCGGGTCTATGTATGAAATGGATTTGAGAAAGTGCAGTATATATTCGTCGATGTCGCCTTTTAGTACAGCCGGTTGCTGCTGCGTTTTTGGAGCGGCTAGTTGCGGGTATTTGAAGATAAATTCTGCCAGGAAATTATTGTCGAAAAATAAAAGCTGACTGCTGTATTCGTTTTCTAAAGTTGTTTTTTCGGACATCAAATAGTTTCCGGACTTCATAAACACATACTGCATGGATTCAATATGCTCTTTATAGTTTTCGTTATAAAGCTGTTTTTGCCCCTTAAATAAAAAGCTGAACGTATTGTCTTTTAAAATAATCCTGCTTTTTTCGCATTCACTTGTGGTGTGGTAATGATGCAGAAAAATACCGTCATTTGCGACAGGGTTTTTAAAAAAATCATCGGGTAGCAGGTATTGTTCCATGTTTTTCAGGTTAACGCAGCTAATAGCTGTTCGACTTCATTTTTCTGTTTGCTGTACTTTAGTTGTAATGCGGAGTTTTCGCCCATTCTGTTATAATATTCCAGGGCTTTACGGGCAAAGAATTTTTTGTGAAACGGCGATAATTCCGGAATCTGAGGGAAAAGGATGTGGAACAGCATTTCATAATAGGCCTGCCATTCGCGCTCGTTTTTATCGGTAACCGTGTTTTCTTTGGTCTTTTGCTGTACGTGAACCATTTCGTGTGCCAGTAAATTGAGCATCAGGACTAATGGAAATTCAAAAGTGTTTTCGGGAATCCGTATGAGCTGCGGTTCGCCAAACGAACCTTCGGTTGTCATCAGTATAAAATCGGGTCTGGCTTTTTCACGCAGTTCAAAGCCTTTGAAATTTGGGTTTTCCAGGCCGTATTCGCGCAAAAGAAAATGAGCAGCGGCAATTGTGGCTCCTTCTTTATGAAGTGCATCAATGCGGAGTTGTATGGCTGCTAAAGAGTTCATGTGTTAATCCTTAACCAAATAACTCGCTGACAACATCTTCAATTTTAGACACCAATTTGACGTTGATAATAGTATTCTTAAGCGTTACCTTGTTGTATTTGGAAACAAAAATGGTCGCAAATCCTAATTTTTCAGCTTCCTGAATACGCTGATCGACACGGTTCACCGGACGTATTTCGCCGGATAGCCCTACCTCGCCGGCAAAACAAAAGTCTTTGCCCACCGGAATGTCTTCGTTAGACGATAAGATTGCTGCCACAACAGCAAGGTCAATAGCCGGATCGTCTACAGAAATTCCGCCGGTAACGTTCAGGAAGACGTCTTTGGCGCCCAAACGGAATCCGGCGCGTTTTTCCAGTACCGCCAGGATCATGTTTAAACGTTTGGCATTATAGCCGGTAGTACTTCGCTGCGGCGTTCCGTAAACAGCTGTGCTAACCAAAGCCTGTATTTCGATCATTAACGGTCGCATGCCTTCCAGTGTGGTGGCAATTGCCGTTCCGGAAAGTTCTTCTTCCTTGTGGGAGATCAGAATTTCAGACGGATTGGCGACTTCCCGTAATCCGCTTCCCTGCATTTCATAAATTCCCAGTTCGGCTGTGGAACCGAAACGGTTTTTGAGCGAACGCAGGATACGGTAAATATGGTTTCTGTCGCCTTCAAATTGTAAAACGGTGTCTACCATGTGTTCCAGTATCTTTGGCCCGGCAATGTTTCCGTCTTTGGTAATATGCCCGATAAGGATAACCGGTACATTGGTTTCTTTGGCATATTTGATCAGTTCGGCGGTGCATTCCCTGATCTGTGAAATACTTCCCGCCGATGATTCTATATAATCGGTGTGCAGCGTTTGAATGGAATCGATAATTACGATTTCCGGTTCAATGGCTTCAATTTGTTTAAAGATATTCTGCGTTTTGGTTTCGGTAAGGATATAGCAGTTGTCGCTGTTCGTGGTGATACGTTCTGCGCGCATTTTGATCTGCTTCTGACTTTCCTCGCCGGAAACGTATAATGTTTTATACGGTAATTTTAAAGAGATCTGCAGTAGTAATGTACTTTTTCCGATTCCGGGTTCTCCGCCCAAAAGGGTCAGGGAGCCGGGAACCAGACCGCCGCCTAAAACGCGGTTCAGCTCGCCGTCTGTGGTGTCCATCCGTATTTCTTCGGCCGAATCGATCTCTTTTATTTTTAGCGGTTTGGAGGCTCTTTTTACTTCCGTGGAACTGGCTTTCCAGGCTGTTTTTTCTTCCTTTTGTATGATTTCCTCCACTATGGTGTTCCACTCTTTACAGGCATTGCACTGGCCTTGCCATTTGGAGTATTGGGTGCCGCAACTTTGGCAGAAGAAAGACGTTTTTAATTTGATAGCCATTCCGGTATTCTCTTGTTTTAGTAGTTTATCTTGTTTTTACAGCATCGGCTCTTTCCAGCATGCCGTCTTTGGTTAAATCACCAATCGGTTCCATGTTAAAGGCACTCATATAAGCTTTGTGCGCTTTTTTCATATCGCCCGTATTTTCGTAGTATAAGCCTTTTTCATAGTCGCTGATCATGCTTTTCGGGTAGTTCTTTTTAGATAATTCGGCCAGCGTTAGCAGCTCTTCGTAGTTTTTGTTTTTTAAGATAGCGGCCTCAATGGCTTTAAAATCATTTAAACGAACAGTAGGTTTGTAACCCAGTTTCTTTTCAAGATTGGTGTATTTGTCAATTAAATACTGCGTGTGGCCTGTTGGCATTTTTGCAATTTTTTCCTGAAATTCCGTGGTGGAAATAGGCTGGTAACCGTCGAAAATATGGTAGGCAGCATTCGGAATAGCAAAGGTTACCAGTGAATAGTGGGAAAGTCCTTTGAATTCGTCAAAACGGTATTTTAAATTCGGATTGTTCAGGGCTTTTGCTTTTTCATCCAGCGCTTTCATGTTGGTCTGGATCTTCTTTAAATCCGCATCGGAAGTGGCCTGGTAATAGAAAATCGGTTTTTGAATAACGCCTAACCGCTCCGGTATTCTGGTTTCCATTTCGGGAGCAAGTTCCGGGCTCAGCGAGATATAGGCATTAAACAACGGATTGTCTTTGTACAGGTAAAAGTTTAAAAACCCGGCAGTCGTGTCTAATCCGGCAATCATGCGGAAAGGGGCTACACGGTATTTTTTTTCGATATAGGGCACTAATTCGGCACCGATAAATTCGAAGAATTTGGCTCCTTTTTCATTGGGAAGTCCGCCGTCGTCATAAGAAGTGTCGTATTCCCGTTCGTTGTTTTTATTCTGGTTGATGGCAACGATAATTACTTCCGGTAAATCATCCCAGTAGGCTCCATAGGAAAAAACACCGTAGAAAGGGTTTAATAAAAATTCACCGTCCAGGACAACCAATAGCGGGTATTTTTTATCCTTATTACCCTCGTAAGAATCGGGCGTGATTATGGTTATTTCTCTTGTTTCGTTAAGTTTTTCCGATGGAAAAGCTTCGACCGTTTTTTGTGAGAATAGAGAATTTGTTAGTAAAAAAGTTACTAAGATTGCAAGTTTTTGTTTCATGTTTGTTAGTAGTTTCTCGTAGTTTGGAATAGAGAAGCAAGATAACAAAAATTATTTATTTCGGTGTAAAAGGGGTAATAACAAAAAGGCAAGTAATCCCATGATAATGATCAGGCCGGTTTGTGATGCCCACAGGATCCATCCGAATGTGGTTCCGGCTGTTTCGGGCACGGAATACAATAATAATATTTCGGAAATCAACAGCGGAAATGCGCCGAAACCACCATTTGTAAAGCTAATAGCAAGGCTTCCCACTACAAAAGCGGTTACCACCACACCAAAGCTGATGGCGCTGGTTTCCTTAATAGCAAAAATGGCAAAATAGAAGGTAAGTACATAACCAATCCAGATAACAGCCGTGTAAAACAGAAAAGCCCATTTGTTTGGCATTTGAAAAACACTCAGCACACCTTCAATCAGTCCGGATACTTTTTCTTTAATGATCAGGATAGGCTTCCATTTCGAATACAGGAATAATAACGTGATTACAATAAGAATGGTAACACCGCTTATCCCGATAACGGTTAGTTTCTGAATGGGGATTTTTTGGATTAAAAAGGTTTTCAGGTTGTCAAACTGTAACAGTAATGCGGTTAGCATCAACGATAGTAAGATGACCAGATCGATCACCCTTTCGGCTATGATGGAACCAAATGCCTTATCGAACGGAACGGCATTGTATTTTTTGACAATCAGTGCACGGGAAACTTCACCGGAACGGGGTATGGTTAAATTCATCAGGTAACCGATACAAACGGCAGACAGGTTGGTTTTGAATGCCGAAAAATAGCCCATGTGTTCCAGGCTGTATCGCCAGCGGTATCCTCTTGCGATCAAACTCACCAGTGAGAAAAAAGTAGAGATCAGGATGTAGTTATAATTGGCATTTTTAAAATAGCCTTTCATTTCTTCCAGCTGTTCCGGGGTGAATTTGTTGTATGCGTAATACACTAAAAAAACTCCCAACAAAAGTGGGAGTACAATACTGATTATCTTTTTAAATTTTTCTTTCAAAAGAATTACGTTAGGGAGTTATCATTCTCGTTAGGGAAAATAATGGAAGGTTTAAAGGTTTTAGCCTCGTCTGTACTTATAATTCCGTAAGAGATAATAATGATAATGTCGCCTTTGTGAACTTTTCTGGCAGCCGGTCCGTTCAGCGTGATTTCACCGCTGTTTCTCGGGCCCGGAATAGCATACGTTTCCAAACGTTCACCGTTATTGATGTTCACAATAGAGACTTTCTCTCCTTCAAAAATATTTGAAGCTTCCATTAAAGCTTCGTCAATCGTAATACTTCCGATGTAATTTAAATCGGCTCCAGTCACCTTAACACGGTGAATCTTGGATTTAACAACTTGAATTTGCATGGGGCAAAGTTAATTAATTTAGTGCAATATTATCAATCAATCTGATATTGTTTATGAAAACCGCAATAAAGCCGCGGTATTTCTTGCCAACGCTTTTTCTTTTACAGGTCAACAGTGTTGTTTCGTCGGCTATTTCAAAGTATTCCAGCGTGAAAGCCGGGTGTTTTGCAAAGGTTTGTATGACAAAATCAGTTACCTCTTTTGCCGATTTGGTGCTGAATTTTTGCTTTGCGTCTAACAGTACTTTGTAAATTAGGGAAGCTTCTTCTTTTGCTTCTTCACTAAGGCGTTCGTTTCGGGAACTCATCGCCAGGCCGCTTGCTTCACGGTGAATCGGACAGCCGATTATGTTTACCGGTATTTTGTGTTTTTTGACCAGTTTCCGGACAATCTGTAATTGCTGAAAGTCTTTTTCTCCAAAATAAGCATTGGTTGGTTTTACAATTTCAAACAGTTTTTTTACAATTGTTCCCACTCCGTCAAAATGCCCGGGACGATGTGCCCCTTCCATCTGAAATTCCAGACCGTCATAATTAAACGCAACAGATTGGGTGTTGCCTTCATAAATGTCTTCTACAGTTGGGGAGAAAATCAGGATGTTTTCTGAAACAGAGCGTACTTTTTCGATGTCCCGTTCCATGGTTCTCGGATATTTTTCCAGATCTTCCTGATTGTTGAACTGTGTTGGGTTGACAAAAATACTGATGACGGTTATATCGTTTTCGGAACAGGATTTACTTAACAGGGAAAGGTGACCTTGATGTAATGCACCCATAGTAGGAACTAATCCTACCGTTTTTTTAGTGTTGCCGATTTGTGCTAAATGATGCGCTAAATCAGCTTTTTTGGCAAAAACAAACATTTGCTTCAGATTTAAATTGGGTGCAAAATTACTATTTTGTCAAACAACTGCATAAAATTTTGTAATTTTGCATGTTTTTTATATCCAATAAATAAAATTTAATGCAATGAATGATAAGAGGATATTGTATGTATCATCTGAGGTGGTGCCATATTTGGCTGAAAATGAGGTTTCTTTAATGTCGTATGACGTGCCGAAAATGATTAATGATCAGGGCGGGCAGATTAGAATTTTTATGCCTCGTTACGGAAATATTAATGAACGTAGGCACCAATTGCATGAAGTTATCCGCTTGTCGGGGATGAATTTAGTCGTGAATGACATGGACATGCCGTTGATTATCAAAGTGGCGTCTATTCCAAAAGAGCGTATCCAGGTTTATTTCATTGACAATGACGAGTATTTTAAACGCAAAGCTACCTTTTCGGATGAAGACGGTGTTTTGTATCCTGATAATGACGAACGTTCGATCTTTTTTGCAAAAGGGGTTGTGGAAACAGTGAAGAAATTAAACTGGGTTCCGGATATCATCCATGTTCACGGTTGGTTGGCAGGAATGCTGCCGGTTTATATGAAACACTATTATAAAGACGAGGCGCTTTTTGCAGATACTAAGATTGTAACATCTGTTTACTCGCAGTCATTTGACGGAACGCTGGATCCGGAAATGATGAGTAAAGTGGCTTTTGACCAGGTTCCGAATGATGCTATTGCAACATTGGAAACGCCGGATTATGAGAATATTATGAAGGTTAGTATAATGCATTCGGATGCGGTAATTGTTGCGTCGGAAGACCTGTCTCCAAGTTTAACAAAATTTATAGAAACATCGGGTAAACCTTTTTTACCTTTCGTGCCGAAAGATGGATTTGCAGAGGCATATACTAATTTCTATAAGAATCAAGTTATATAATCATTGATTGATAAAATATGAATAGAATTTCATTGTTGAAAAAGTTGCTTTTATCGTTAACGGCAGTTTTGTTGTTTTCCTGCGATAAAGATTTTAATACTATAGGATCTGATCTGGTAGGGGAAGAGAATTTTGCAATAGACAAATATATCGGACAGACGTTAACAGCTTACAATAAAGCAACCGGTCCGGTTCAGACCAATAATTTACCTGTAAACCTTTTAGGTGTCATGAATAGTGATGCTTTTGGGGAAACAAAAGCCCACTTTGTGTCGCAGGTTCAGTTAGTTGCCGGAGCACCTACAATTGGAGATAATCCGGTTATTGATTCTGTTTGGGTTTATGTGCCTTATTTTAGCAAACAAACGGGAACCGATGGAAACGGCGTGCGTCTTTATGAATTGGATTCGGTTTATGGTGAGGATTCTAAGTTTAAATTGAAGGTTTACGAATCGAAATATATGTTGCGAACGTTCGATCCGAACGGTGGGGGCGATGATGTTCAGAAGTATTATTCGGATGAGAAAAATTTAGTAGAAAGTAACAGAGGGACACAGGTTTTGAATAATGGTCCTGCGAATCAGAATGATGCGTTCTATTTTAGTAAAGAGGAAACAATTCTTTATAAACTGAATGCGGCGGGTGAATATCTGAATTCAGCCGGTCAGGTAATAGCGAATGACGATATTGCAAACAGGGTTATTTTAGAGCGATTTGCTCCGGGTATGTGGCTGGATCTGGATAAAAACTTTTTCCAGACAAAAATCTTAAATGCACCGGCAGATAAGTTGTTGAATAACAATGTTTTTAAAGAGTATTTCAGAGGATTGTATTTCCAGGCTGAAGGAATTCCGGGTGAAGCTGCTATGGCAATGCTTGATTTTTCGAAAGCCAAAATTAATATTCGTTATAAAGTAGATCCTTCTGCGACTACTTCTTCGGCCAGAACAAGAAAAACGCTGGTTCTGAATTTAACCGGAACTACGGTTAACTTTATGGATAATACGTATAGTCTTCCAACAGAGTCGGGTAGTAACCGTCTTTATCTGAAAGGCGGGCAGGGTTCGGTTTCCTATATCGATTTGTTTAATGATACGGAGTTGAATGATTTGAGAAGCAAAAAAATATTGCTTAACGAAGCAAATCTGACTTTCTATGTGGATAAAACAGCGATGCATAATGTGAAAAACGAACCGGAGCGTATTTATCTGTATGATATGAAAAACAATAAAGTACTGTTGGATTATAATTATGACGGTACTACCAATACAACACTTCCGAAAAGAAGTAAAGTTGTTTTTGGTGGATTGGTTGAAAGAGAAACGACCGGTGATAAGAAAGCCATCCGTTATAAAATACGATTAACACAGTATGTGAACAATCTTATTAATAAGGATTCTACGAATGTTAGGGTAGGATTGGTTGTTATGGAAGATATTAATAATGTTAAGAGTGCCTATTTCAGAAATCCTTTTGTGATGACTGATCCGTTGCATTCCAACAGTTATAATGTGAAATTCCTTCCGGTTTCATCAGTGGTAAATCCGTTGGGAACAGTGTTGCACGGTACAAGCAGTACTGATGCTGATAAAAGATTAAAATTAGAAATTTATTATACTAAACCAGAATAGACTATGTGTGGTATTGTAGGTTATATAGGTCACAGAGAAGCTTATCCTGTGATCGTTAAAGGTCTTAAAAGACTTGAATACAGAGGTTACGATAGTGCCGGTGTTGTTTTGTGGGATGGAGAAGATTTGAAGCTTTCTAAAACAAAAGGAAAAGTTTCCGATTTAGAGGCGAGAGTGGCTACAGAAATAACAACTAACGGAACTGTTGGTATGGGGCACACCCGTTGGGCTACCCATGGTGTTCCAAACGATGTGAATTCGCATCCTCACCTTTCAAATTCAGGTGATTTGGTGATTATTCACAACGGTATTATTGAGAACTATGAGCCTCTTAAAAAAGAATTGATCAAGAGAGGTTATGTTTTTAAATCGGATACGGATACGGAGGTTTTAATTAATCTTATTGAAGATGTTCAGAAACAGGAAAATCTGAAACTGGGTAAAGCCGTACAAAAAGCTTTGAATCAGGTAGTAGGGGCGTATGCCATTGCTGTTTTTGATAAGAAAAAGCCAAATGAAATTGTAGTAGCCCGTTTGGGTAGCCCGTTGGCAATTGGTATTGGTGAAGACGAATACTTTATTGCTTCCGATGCTTCTCCGTTTATTGAGTATACTACGAATGCGATTTATTTGGAAGATGAAGAAATGGCTATTGTTCGTTTGAACAAGCCGATGAAAGTGCGTAAAATTAAAGATGACTCTTTAGTGGATCCTTATATTCAGGAACTTCAAATGAATTTGGAGCAGATTGAAAAAGGCGGTTACGATCACTTTATGTTAAAAGAAATTTATGAGCAGCCAAGTGTTATAAAAGATACTTACAGAGGTCGTTTACTGGCTAATAAAGGTATTATTCAAATGGCAGGTGTTGAGGATAATCTGGAGAAATTCCTGAACGCTAACCGAATTTTGATTATTGCCTGTGGTACTTCTTGGCATGCCGGTTTGGTAGCCGAGTATGTTTTGGAAGAATTTGCACGAATTCCTGTTGAAGTGGAATATGCTTCAGAATTCCGATACAGAAACCCGATTATCTATCCGAATGATGTCGTGATTGCTATTTCGCAATCCGGAGAAACAGCAGATACTTTGGCAGCTATTAAATTAGCAAAAGAAAAAGGAGCTTTTGTTTTCGGAGTGTGTAATGTTGTCGGGTCTTCTATTTCCCGTGAAACACATGCCGGAGCATATACGCATGCCGGACCGGAAATCGGGGTGGCTTCTACGAAAGCATTTACCACGCAAATCACGATTTTAACCTTAATCGCATTGCGTCTGGCTAAAGCAAAAGGAACAATGAATAATTCTGATTATCAGCGTTATTTGCTGGAATTGGAATTGATTCCGGAAAAAGTTGAAGAGGCATTAGGAAGTAATGAAATCGCAAAAACAATTGCGGGAATCTATAAAGATGCACCAAATTGTCTTTATTTGGGTAGAGGGTATAATTTCCCTGTAGCTTTGGAAGGTGCATTGAAATTAAAAGAAATTTCTTATATTCATGCTGAGGGTTATCCGGCGGCAGAAATGAAACACGGACCGATTGCGCTTATTGATGAGCAAATGCCGGTTGTGGTTATTGCGCCGAAACAAAATCACTATGATAAAGTAGTGAGTAATATCCAGGAGATTAAAGCAAGAAGCGGAAAAATTATAGCAGTAGTGACCAAGGGTGACGTTCAGGTTAAGGAACTGGCTGATCATATTATTGAGATTCCGGATACTGCCGAAGCGTTAACGCCTATATTGGCGACAATCCCTTTACAGTTATTGTCTTACCATATTGCAGTAATGCGTAATTGTAACGTGGATCAGCCGAGGAATCTGGCGAAATCGGTTACTGTAGAGTAAATAAATAAGGCGGGTTTTTTTGAAATCCGCTTTTTTATTATAAAAATTCAAAAATTATATTGCAAAATTACCATATAAAAAACTATCTTTGCGCTCTGAAAAAAGAGGTTTTTTCAAGAAACGTAAATAGCTGTTTAATAAATACATAAGCAATGTCTAAAGGAATAGGAAAAGTTGCACAGATTATCGGACCAGTGGTTGACGTAGTATTCAACACACAAAATGCCGAACTTCCAAAGATTTATGATTCATTAGAAATCACTAAAAAAGATGGTTCAAAATTAGTACTTGAAGTACAGTCTCACATTGGTGAAGATACAGTTCGTACTATCTCAATGGATTCAACAGATGGATTAAGTAGAGGTCAAGAAGTTGTGGCTTCTGGAGCTCCAATCCAAATGCCAATTGGGAAAGATATTTATGGACGTTTATTTAATGTAATCGGAGACGCTATTGACGGTCTTGGAGATTTGCCAAAAGAAGGTGAGAATGGTTTGCCAATTCACCGTCAGGCTCCAAAATTTGAAGATCTATCAACTTCGTCAGAAGTTTTATTTACAGGTATCAAAGTAATCGATTTGATCGAGCCTTATGCAAAAGGAGGTAAAATTGGATTGTTTGGTGGTGCCGGAGTAGGTAAAACAGTATTGATTCAGGAGTTAATTAACAATATTGCAAAAGGTCACGGAGGTCTTTCTGTATTCGCTGGAGTAGGAGAAAGAACACGTGAAGGAAATGACTTACTTCGTGAGATGTTAGAGTCAGGAATTATTAAATACGGTGATGATTTCATGCACTCTATGGAAAATGGAGGATGGGATTTATCTAAAGTAGATAAAGCCGGAATGAGAGAGTCTAAAGCTACTTTCGTTTTCGGTCAGATGAATGAGCCGCCAGGAGCTCGTGCACGTGTGGCATTATCAGGATTATCCATTGCGGAATATTTCCGTGACGGAGCTGGTGAAGGCCAGGGGAAAGACGTATTATTCTTCGTTGATAATATCTTCCGTTTTACACAAGCCGGTTCTGAGGTATCTGCGTTATTAGGACGTATGCCATCAGCGGTAGGGTATCAGCCAACATTAGCAACAGAAATGGGTGCGATGCAAGAGCGTATTACCTCAACTAAAAAAGGATCTATTACATCTGTACAGGCGGTTTACGTTCCTGCGGATGACTTAACGGATCCGGCACCTGCTACAACATTTGCCCACTTAGATGCTACAACAGTATTGTCTCGTAAAATTGCTGAGTTAGGTATTTATCCTGCAGTAGATCCATTGGATTCTACTTCCCGTATCCTTACACCGCAAATTTTAGGTAACGATCACTATAACTGTGCACAAAGAGTTAAAGAGATTTTACAGAAATACAAACAATTACAAGATATCATCGCGATCTTAGGTATGGAAGAGTTGTCTGAAGAAGATAAACTTGCTGTATCAAGAGCACGTCGTGTACAACGTTTCTTGTCTCAACCTTTCCACGTAGCGGAGCAGTTTACAGGTATCCCGGGGGTATTGGTTGATATTAAAGATACTATCAAAGGATTTAACATGATTATTGACGGTGAGTTAGATCACTTACCGGAAGCAGCTTTCAACTTAAAAGGTACCATCGAAGATGCTATCGAAGCTGGACAAAAAATGTTAGCTGAAGCGTAGTCATTCAATTGAAGATTATCAATTGAGAATTATCAATTACCAATTAAAAAGATTATGATTGTAGAAATAGTTTCACCCGAAGCCACTTTATTTAAAGGAGAAGTTACTTCTGTAGCTGTTCCGGGAGTAAATGGTGAGTTCCAAATGTTAAATAACCACGCGCCAATTGTGTCGTTATTAGGAAAAGGTAATATCAAAATCGTTGGCTCTGGTTTGAAAATTGCAAAAGAATTTGCAGGTAAATTCAACAAGATTAATGAGCAGACCTATTGGTTACCGATTAATTCAGGAACAGTAGAAATGAATGATAATAAAGTTATTGTTTTAGCTGACTAATACAATGATATACTGAATAGAAAAGCCCGGCAATTGCCGGGCTTTTTTGTTGCTATGTGTAATAAAAAACAAAAGGCTTTCGTAACAGAAAGCCTTTTGCAGTTGTATTATCTGATTATTATTTTTTGCGTTTCCTGGCGATCACCATTTTTAACCGTTACCAGATAAATACCCGATTGTGTATTTTGTAAATTGATAGACTCGTTAAAAAGATTCGTTCCCTGGAAGTCTTTTTTGAAAATCTGGCGGCCGCTGATATCAAAAACATGCACTTCAATAGTATTGGATGCATCCGGATTAAACTGAACCTGGAAAGAACCATTGTTCGGGTTCGGATAGATCACAAAGTTGTTTAATTTGCTTTCTGTAGTGCCAAGAGGGCTGATCGTACAAATGTTTAAACTCCAGTTGTTCAATACACCTCCGTCTTCATTAAAGGCATCGGAAATCCGCAAGGTCCATGTACCGGTTGAATTCTGACCATTAAAGGAAGATAGTGTCTGCGTTGGCATAACCGTTCCGGAAATTCCCGGATTTGTGCCGCAAACAACCGTAGTGCCGGCATCGTCAAAAGTAGCAACGATGTTTTGAATATCGGCATTGCTGCACGGACGGCTGTATAACTGTACCTGTGTTCCGGTCGGACTGATCAGAGTTGCCGTTAAATCATTAATCCAGGTATGGGTCACATTCATCGTAATGTTTACGTCCGAAATAACGCCCCCGGAAGGGATATTTAAGGTGGAGTTGATAGTTGGTGCGCCGGTAGTAGAGATCGTTAAAGGAACGTTTGCTGATGCGTTTGTAGTACAGGTTATCTGTCCGGTTGTAAACCTGAACGGACTGCTGTAAGTACCAATGCAGGCATCGTTTTTAGGCTGTACTCTCCAGAAATAATTAGTCGCTTCTGCTAATCCCGATACGGTATAGCTGGCAGTAGTTGTGTTTCCGGTGTTAACAATGTTCGTGAACGCATTATCGGTAGCTACCTGTACATCATAGGATGTGGCATTGCTGTTTGCTGTCCAGGTTAAATTCAGGGACGTGTTTTGTCCGACAGCTAAATTAGCCGGTGCGGTCAGAGTCATCGTACCAAAATTAGAATTTAAAAGATTCAGATAGTAGTTAACATTCTTAGTAGTAGCTCCGGAAGTAGCCGTCACAGCTAAGGTATAGAAGCCCGGAGTGGCTGCTGTAGTATTGCTCACAGTCATTGTAACGGTTCCGTTGGCATTTATTGAAGCCGGTGAAAAGGCAACCGTTGTTCCCGGTGGATTTCCGGCTACGCTAAACGTTGTACTTCCGCTGAAACCACCCAAAGCAGTATATGCAATGCTGTAGGCAATATTAGAGCCGGTACAGATCGTTTTGTTCTGTTCTCCTGATACCCCGTTGAAAGCAGCTGTATGTGTGCTGCCAGGTGCGGTAATCGTGAAATTGGTGTTGGATAGATCGTAGAAAATATTGTCATATCCTTTAACCATTATTCTGTTTTGTGTTCCCGGAGTATTCGGAACGGTTATTATTTCCGAACCGTCATTAGGAACTTTGCTGGCTAATAATGTAGGAAAAGAAGTTCCGCCATTTGTAGATAAATAAATGTCAACATAAGCCGTATTTACCCCGTTGGCGGTGGTACCGGCTACATCCCAGGTTACTGTCTGGTTCGTTCCGGCCTGCCAGGAAACATTCGTGTTTGGGACGCTAACCAGGAATGGTCCGGCTGTTCCGTTTACGGTAACTTTCATCAGGTCGGAAGCCGTTTGTCCGCCGCCTGCTTTATTGTCTCTTACCGTTAAAGAGAAATTTAAGGTTCTGCCTATAGAAGGGCATACTTCCCATGTATTTGCCGTATTACCGGCTAAAACAGTATTTAAGCTCGGCATGTAACGCACCGGTGAGCCGGTTCCTTTAACAGAACGGAACATTGGTCCGTTAGCTCTTGTAGGTGTCGGGGCAGCCGTAGTATTTGGATTCTGAGGATCGTTTTGCTCCCAGGTATAGGTCAGGGCATCGCCATCGGCATCTGTTCCAGAACCCGTAAGCATAAAAGCGGTAGATTTTGGAATTACATAATCCCTTCCGGCATCTGCTGTTGGTGGATTGTTGGTGATATTCGTTATTTGGGCACAGCTGGAGCTCACACCGGATTTTACATTGTTTAAGATATCACGGATGTTCACATAAGCAAAATAATCATCACTGTTCGCCTGTACATTGGCAGCGCAAATCCCGGCATAACCCATGATCGAAGAACCGGATCCCGGCTCTACTTCCGTTAAACCGCTTCCGGAACGGCAGCCTGAACTACTTTGCACGTGATAGCCTCCAAACTGGTGTCCCATTTCATGTGCAACATAATCAATATCAAAAGCATCGCCTGTTGGATTTGATCTTCCGGTCATTCCGGTTCCTTTGTGGTTTCCGCTGTTTGGATTGGAATTGGTGCTGCATACACACCCGATACAACCCGCATTTCCACCACCGGAAGTGTTGAAGTTGTGGCCAATATCGTAGCTTCCGAAGCCAACATTGGCATCAATGGTTACCCCTGTCTGAACGTTGTATTCTCCGTTCCACGGGTCGCTGGTAGTGCTTCCGAAATAGATCAGTAAATCATTATTGGCAATGAATACCAAAGTAATCGCTAAATCTTTTTCATAAACACCGTTCACACGGGTCATGGTAATGGCCATCTGTGCCTGGATATTTGCTTTCTTCTGAGCATCGGTTCCGGTTCCGGCAAATATGTTTCCGTATTCGGCAGTACACGATTGTGCTAAACGGTAAGTTCTTAGCTTTTTGTCGTCTGTATTAAGGGCGCTTTCCGGAGATACAATTTTGTCATTGGTTAAAGAAGGCAGTTTAATTCCCGCATCTGTTAAACAGGTAAAGTCTTCGTTTTCCTTGTTTAAGGATTGTCGGCTGTACACGATATAATGTTGTCTGTCCTCTGTGTACGGATCAATGTAAACCGTACTTTTTTCTCCGGACATGGTCATGCTGTGCAGTCCGAATTGTGTTACCGAAAATCGGGCAACCGCAGTAGGATCTTCAATTCCCTGAGCAGCATACGATTTTATCATCGGATATTTGGCGGCAAGTGCCGGCTCCATGATCGGGGTTTCCATCACACGGTAATGTTCCAGAATTCCGTCCGCATTTGGCAATTCAATAATCAGATTGGATTTGCCCTGAAAGACTCCCCTAACCGGGGCTCCGGCTAAATTGTTTTTTAAAGTGGTAAGATCCAGCTGGTATAAAGCATAAGATCTTGGAAAAGAACTACGATTGACTTTTTTGCTGGAGGCGAGCTGATTCCCGTCTACCGCTTTCCATAAATTTTTCGACTGGGAAAAACCTGCGGAAAATGAAAAAAGCAATAGTAATGCTAGTTGTAGTTGTTTTTTCATTATTATTTTTGGTTTAATGTTAAATAGTTTTCAAAATTAAGTAAATTTTATATTAAAAAATGCATTTTACTGTTTTAGTCCTGATTTATAAAATATTGCGGTATACCTGATTACTGGAAGTGTGTCTATAATGCCGGCAGTTGTAAAAGGAGAAAAAAAGATGCCTACTTTTGCTTTATGAAAGCATTTCCCTCATCATTATCTGCCAGGCTGCAGTTAAGAACCGAAGCGAATTCACTGCGAAAGCTGCCCGGGCAACATTGTCCGGTTGATTTTTCATCGAATGATTATTTAGGATTTTCGAAATCAGCGGTGCTTTTTCAGGAAGTACATCAGTTTTTAACGGGCAGGAACATCATGGCAAACGGAGCAACCGGATCGCGATTGCTTTCCGGAAACCATATCCTTTGTGAAGAAGTGGAACAGCAAATTGCCGCATTCCATAAAGCGGAAAGTGCTTTGCTGTTTAATTCCGGCTATGATGCCAATGTTGGTTTTTTGAGTAGTGTGCCGCAAAGAGGAGACATCATTTTATTTGATGAACTGAGTCATGCTTCCATCCGGGACGGGATACAGCTTTCGAATGCCAGGGCTTATAAATTCAGGCATAACGACCTGGAAGACCTGGAACGGCTGATCATTCGGTTTCAGGAAAACCAACCGACTATTTATATCGTAACGGAAAGTGTTTTTTCGATGGATGGCGATTCGCCGGAATTGGAACAAATGGTACTGCTTGCGGAACAATATAATTGTTATTTAGTAATCGATGAAGCTCATGCCTTAGGCGTTTTTGGAGCCAATGGGGCAGGGTTGGTCCAGTTTCTGGATTTGCACGAAAGGGTTTTTGCCCGGATCATGACTTTCGGGAAAGGACTGGGCTGCCATGGAGCCGTTGTGCTGGGCTGTAAAAAGCTGCAGGAATACCTGGTGAATTTTTCCCGAAGCTTTATTTACACGACAGCCTTGTCTCCGCATGCCGTGGCGACAATCGGGATTGCTTATGGCAAGCTGAATGAAGAAACGGCTTTGCCTGAAAAGCTGAAAGAGAATATTATTCATTTCAATCAGGAAAAGAATTTACAGAGCTTAAAACCCTTGTTTATCCGGAGTAAATCGGCGATTCAGTCGGCGGTTATTCCTGGGAATGAACGGGTTAAATCGATAGCAAAGCAATTTGAACAAAGAGGATTTGATGTTAAGGCCATTTTGTCGCCAACCGTTCCGGAAGGGCAGGAGCGTTTGCGCTTTTGCATTCACAGTTATAATTCGAAAGAAGAAATTTCGGATGTTTTAAGAATTTTAAAGGATTTAGTATAATGGGTGAAAAACCGTTGTTTAGAAAAATAGCAAGCTTTCAGTATTCATCGGAAGCAATCATCTATAAAGGCAGGCTGGAATCGGAAGGAATTGCAGTTTTTATGCGGGATAATTTTACGATTGATACCGATCCGCTCGTTAGTAATGCTGTAGGCGGTGTAAAACTGTTTGTCAGAGAAGAGGACTTTGCGGCAGCCGAAGAAATCCTGTCGGAGATTAGTAAATATTCGATGACGAATGAAGGAGCGCTGATTAAATGCCCGAATTGCGGGGCAGAAAAAGTGCAGCTGTTAACGGTAGTGGACGATGCCAGATCGATTTTCTCGTTTGTTTTGAGTCTGCTCTTTTTGATTTTGCCTTTTTATGCGAAGTATAAATATAAATGCGATAATTGTAATTTTGAATTTAAAAAATGATGAAACTATTTGTAACAGGTATCGGGACTGATGTAGGGAAAACAATTGCTTCAGCCATACTAACCGAAGCGTTGGAAGCGGATTACTGGAAACCGGTACAGGCCGGTGATCTGGATAACTCCGACAGTCATAAGATTAAGGATAAAATATCCAATTCCAAAACGCATATTTTTGACAATGCGTATGCTTTGAATACTCCGGCGAGTCCGCATCTTGCAGCGAAAATTGACGGGCTAACGATTGATATGGCAACGATAAAAGAGCCTAAAACCAAGAATCATCTGGTTATTGAAGGTGCCGGCGGTATTTTTGTTCCGCTGAATGATAACGATAGTATTATCGATTTGATCCGGCCGGACTATAAAGTAATCGTGGTGTCGCGTCATTATCTGGGAAGTATCAATCATACTTTGCTGACGATAGAAGCTTTAAAAGCTAAAGGACTGAAAGTAGCCGGAATTATTTTTAACGGGGCTGAAAATACCGATACGGAATCGCTTATTTTAAACCGCACCGGAATTAACTGTATCGGTCGTATTGATGAAGAACCGTATTTTGATAAAAATGTGGTTAAGGAATATGCAGAGGCATTCCGGGATGCTTTACTGGAATTGAAATAATAAAAAAAAGGCTCTTTTTAAGGAGCCTTTTTTATTAGATATTGATTGTTAACTGTGTTCCGTCCGGTAATGTAAGAATAGCAACGTTGTCGCAGGCACCGCTGCCATAGTTAAGAATGTAGGTCTGCAAGTTTCTTACCAGGGTCTTTTTCCCTTTTGTAATATTGCCACAGCTTAAGTCTCTGATTAGCGGTTCTGTAATTTCCATTTGCAGTAGTGTTCCGTTAGCCATTGTAGTAGTAGCCGTTCCGTCAATACTGAAAACATCGTCTGTGAAAACCAAAGGTGTTGATGCCCCGGCAATTTTTTCAATCGTGAAGTCACCGGTTCTGTGAATGGTTCCTCCGTTTGCAGGCTGGATAATACTGATATCGGTATTTCTTGTATGCGTAGGGATGTTATCGATGACTTGTCTTGTAACATCAATAGTGCCTTCCACTTTATTGCTGTTGATGTAGTAATTGTCAAAAGTTATAGCCGCATTGATTATGCCGGTAGTCGTGTTGTTGTGAACCACGATATAAATAATGCCTGTCCGGTTATTTCCTTGTGTGTCAATACAGCCGGTGCCATAATCAACTTTGAATTTCTTACCGCCGTCTGTTAAGGTTTCCTGTGTTATTGTTCTGCAGTTTGACGGAGGAAGCTGCAATTCGTTTTTGGAAGCATAATAACCGTTCGCGGAAAGTACTTCTTCTTTTATTCCGTCTACATCTTCTTCTATGATCTGCGCTTTTACATCTGCGCTAATAGAGGTATCCTGATTGTTTCCGTTGTTGTTGGTAACGTCGGAATCGCTATTACAGGAAATAGCCATAAAAGCAGTAATAGCTAATAGTTTAATAGTCGTTTTCATAATTTTGTTTTGATTAGGTTCTATTTTTAGACAAATAAAAAGATAAATGGTTTAATGTTAAAGTTTTTTTGTTTGGAAAAATAGAAGAGCATCTGTTTTTATCTTTGTACTACCGGATTTCTAACTTTAAAAACGATTAAGTGGAAAATAATTATTTGCAAAAAGCGGATGAAAAACACCTTTGGCATCCTTATACTCAGCATAAAACAGCACAACCTCATATAGCAATAACGAAAGGAAAAGGAACTTTATTATGGGATGAAAATGGTAAAGAATACATTGATGCCATTGCTTCCTGGTGGGTAAATCCATACGGGCATTCGAATACTCATATTGCAGATGCTATTTACAGACAGCTTACAACCTTAGAACATGTTTTGTTTGGCGGATTTACACACGAACCTGCCATAGTGCTTGCGGAGAAGTTAATGAAGCTGCTTCCGGATAATCAACAGAAAATATTTTTCTCCGATAACGGTTCGACCGCGGTTGAAGTAGCGATAAAAGTAGCCTTGCAGTTTTACTATAACAAAGGGGAAAAAAGAACGAAAATCATCGCTTTCGAAAATGCGTTTCACGGCGATACCTTTGCGGCGATGGCTGCCAGCGGGATTTCCTTTTTTACCGAGGCTTTCCAGGGTGCGATGATTCATGTGGAACGGATTCCGGTTCCGACAGCGGGCAATGAAGACCGTTGTTTTGAGGTCATCTCGAAACTAATTGCTACAAATGAATTTGCCGGATTTATCTTTGAACCTTTGGTTCAGGGTGCGGCGGGAATGGTGATGTATGCACCGGAACAACTGGACCGGCTTATAAAACTGTGTAAGGAAAACGGCGTGTTTACAATTGCTGATGAAGTAATGACCGGTTTTGGAAAGACCGGTAAAAACTTTGCCTGCGATTACCTGCAACAGCAGCCGGATATGATGTGTTTGTCGAAAGCCCTTACCGGAGGAACGATCCCGATGGCACTAACGACTTTTACGGCAGCGCTTTTTGATGGTTTTTATGATGAAGATGTTAATAAAGCATTGTTTCACGGACATACTTTTACAGCTAATCCTACCGGATGTGCTGCGGCCCTTGCCGGATTGGAATTATTGGAAAGTGAAGCCGTAAAGAGCGGCATTAAAAGAATTAATGAACAGCATTTGTCTTTTCAGAAGCGTATTGAAAATCACCCGAGAGTAAAAACAACCCGTATTCTGGGGGTTATTTTTGCCCTGGAATTTATAAGAGATGATGCCGATAGTTATTATGGTGATTTCAGGAATAAGCTGTATGCTTTTTTTATTGAAAAAGGGGTTATTATGCGCCCTGTAGGAAATATCGTTTATATTTTGCCGCCGTATGTTATTTCAGCGGAAGAACTGGAAAAAGTTTATGAAATTATAGCGGAAGCTTTGGATAAGTTTTAATTTTACTGCGTAATACTATTGTGTTGAAAAATAAAATTGCAATAACGGCTTTGGCTTCCGTTTCTCCTTTGGGCGATTCGCCGGAATCTGTCTGGAAGGAATATCTTCGTCCGGAAAGTTTAATACAGGAAACGAAAATCGGAGAACAGTCGTTTCCGGTTTCTGTTTTATCAGCTGTCTTGTTAGCAAAAATAGAGGCGCTGCGGAGTTCCGATATCAAGTATAAAGCTTTGGATAATTCGGTACTGTATGCACTTTTAGCTTCGAGAAATGCGGTAGCGATGGCCGGTTGGAAAGACCATGTGTTCGGAGTCAATATCGGATCGTCCCGGGGCGCTACGCAATTGTTTGAAAAGCATCATAAAGAGTTTTTGGAAACCGGAAGAACACAAACGCTTACATCGCCTACCACTACTCTTGGCAATATTTCTTCCTGGGTTGCCAATGATTTGAGAAGTGTTGGTCCGGATATTTCCCATTCCATTACCTGTTCTACGGCATTGCATGCGCTTTTAAACGGCGTGGCCTGGCTGCAATCGGGTATGGCCGATAAATTCCTGGTGGGAGGGAGTGAAGCGCCGTTAACGCCCTTTACGATGGCACAGATGAAGGCGCTTAAAATATATGCAACAACAACCGATGTGTTTCCCTGTAAAGCATTGGATCCCGATAAAAAAAGCAATACCATGGTTCTGGGGGAAGGAGCGGCAATTGCCTGTCTTGAAACCGGTGAAAGAGCAAATGCCCTGGCTTATGTGGAAGGAATCGGTTATGCTACGGAAGTTTTAAAACATAATATTTCGATATCATCGGATGCTGATTGTTTTCAGAAGTCGATGAAAATGGCTTTGAATGGTGCGCCACCCGAATCGGTAGATGTTATCGTGATGCACGCACCGGGAACTATAAAAGGCGATACATCGGAACTGAACGCGATTGCGAAAGTTTTCGGTGATGCAAAGCCTTTGCTGACGACCAATAAATGGAAGATCGGGCACACTTTCGGTTCTTCCGGAATACTGAGTGTTGAGCTGGCGTTACTGATGATGGAAAAGCAGCAGTTTATAGGCGTTCCTTATGTGCATGAACCTTATACAAGAGCGGCTAAAATCCGGAAAGTACTGGTCAATGCTGTTGGATTTGGCGGGAATGCGGTTAGTGTTTTGCTGTCAAAATAAAACCAGGATTTAATCCTGGTTTGCTAAGTCTGAGAGTTTCTCGTATATTAAGTTTGATTCGTATCCTTTTCGGAGCAGGAAATCACAAAATTTCTTTTTCTTTTTGGCGCTATTGGTTTCTTTTATAGTGTTCCATGTTGCGACTGCTAATGTTTCAAATGTTTCGAAATATTCTTCGGGTGTAAATTCCTTAAGCGCTGTATCGATATTGTATTTAGAGATATTCCGGAATTTTAATTCGTTAACGATCCTGATTTTTCCCCATTTTTTTATCCGGTGTTTTCCTCTGGCAAAACTACAGGCAAAACGTTCTTCATTCAGGAATTTATGTTCAATTAAGTGAACGGTTATTACATCAATAGCCTGCGGGATCATGTTCATTTCCCGAAGTTTTTTGACTACTTCGTCATGACAACGATCCTGATAACTGCAATAGTATTCCAGTTTTTTCGTAGCATCTTCAATTGTGTAGGATTTATGATTGTTCTGCATCAATTTTAGCTGCTTTGAGGTTAGTTTTAAACGTTTATGTTGAGTTTTTTGTGTGTCTGGATAACAGCCTGTTCGTTTTTGTAATCAATCCATTCCTGTCCTTTCCATTTGCGCATAAAGTTATCAAAATGGCGCATTACAAAAACATTGTAAGCGGCTTTGGATAAATTGGTTATTTTGCGTGGAAAAGCTCTTAAACTCATCGAGAATCCGGGAGTTAAGTACTTCATGTAATGCCAGTATCCTTCCGGCATATACAGCATTTCCCCGTGATTAAGGTTGCAAATAAGTCCTTTAGCCTGTTTTAAAGCCGGCCATTTTTCCAAATCAGGATTGTCAAAATCGATATCTTCTCTGGAGATCAGTGCGTGCGGTACTTTGTACAGATACGGTGTCTGGTCCGGATCAAACAGAATGCATTGTTTTTTTCCATGGAAATGGAAATGCAAAATGTTAGAGTAATCAATATCGTAATGAATGAAAACTTTGGAGTTTTCTCCTCCGAAAAACAGCATAGGCAATTGTTTTACAAGGCGTAAACCAATATCTGGCCATTTGAAGTCATTTCGAAGTGAAGGAACTTCCTTCATTAAGTTGTATAGGAAAATACGGTAATTTGTGGGTTTGGATTGTAATAAGTCAATGTAGTCTGCCATTTTCATTTTGGCATGAGCCTCATTAAATCCATCTTCGTGGGAAACGGGTCTGTCATCATAAAGTGGCACCGTTTTGTCTCCCGCTATGTCTTTAATATAATTTAACTTCCATTTTTCATAAGCCGGCCAATCTTTGGTGAGCTGTTCAATGACTAAAGGTTTCTGTTTTTTTACGTAGTTGTTGTAAAAGTCTTCTTTTGAAATAGTTTTTACGCGCTCAATTTCTGTTAAATGTAAAGCCATAAGAAATGTTTATATTACTTATAAAAAGATGCTCCTATTTTATGCTATTAAACAGGAGCAAAGTTAAGAAAGCTTTATCTTATCGTAAAATTATTTTAAATTAAAATAAATTAAAAATTTAAAAAGTTTTCCAGGTTTATTTTTTTGCTGAGGCTTCCAGATTCCGTTCTATAGTGTGTCCTGGTCTTGACCATTTTGGTTTTTCTCCTAAGGCCTGGAATTTAGAATCTTCGGCTTCAACCGTTTCCGGCTGCATTAATTTTATAAATGGTTTCTGTGGTTGTAAGCCAAGCATTTCAAACATTTTCATGTCTTCGTTTACATCCGGGTTTGGCGTGGTTAACAGCTTGTCTCCGGCAAAGATAGAGTTTGCTCCGGCAAAGAAACACATAGCCTGTCCTTCTCTTGACATTTGTGTTCTTCCTGCAGAAAGACGTACCTGTGTTTCCGGCATGATGATTCTGGTTGTGGCAACCATTCGGATCATTTCCCAGATTTCTACCGGTTTTTCTTCTTCCATTGGTGTTCCTTCAACGGCTACTAAGGCATTGATTGGAACAGATTCCGGTTGTGGGTTTAAGGTGGACAGTGCTACCAGCATTCCGGCTCTGTCTTCGATACTTTCTCCCATTCCGATGATTCCGCCGCTGCAAACAGTAACATTGGTTTTTCTTACGTTTTCAATGGTTTGTAAACGGTCTTCAAAGCCTCTGGTCGAAATAACTTCTTTATAGTATTCTTCCGAAGTATCCAGGTTGTGGTTGTAAGCATATAAACCTGCTTCGGCCAAACGATGTGCCTGATTTTCGGTAAGCATTCCCAGCGTACAGCAAACTTCCATGTCCAGTTTGTTGATGGTTCTTACCATTTCCAGAACCTGGTCAAATTCCGGTCCGTCTTTAACGTTTCTCCATGCTGCTCCCATGCAAACACGGGATGATCCGCTTGACTTTGCTCTTAAAGCCTGTGCTTTTACCTGCTGAACAGACATTAAGTCATTTCCTTCAACACTAGTGTGGTATCGTGCTGCCTGAGGACAATAACCACAGTCTTCAGGACAACCTCCTGTTTTGATCGATAATAATGTGGAAACTTGTACTGTATTTGGGTCGTGATTTTTTCGGTGTATTGTCGCTGCTTCGAAAAGCAAATCCATTAAAGGCTTATTGTAAATATCAATAATCTCTTCTTTTGTCCAATTGTGTTTTGTTGCGCTCATCCTTAGCATTTTTTTGATGCTTCAAAAGTAGGGAATTTGATTATAAGTATGAAATTTTGTTTGTTTCTGAATTTTGATGCGATTGGTGAATTTTTTTATTTTTTATTACTTGTTTTGAGATGCTGACTTTTTGTAGGATTCACAAGGGTTTTAGGATACTTTTTGTAGTGTTTTTTCTAAAAAATAACATTTTAGTATTATAATTTTTACACAAGAGGCTTTTTTCTTAGAAAGAAAATTTTATTTTTGTGAGAATTTTAACAAGTAATACTACGTGCTTTAACATGGGTGTAGTAACTAATGCCTTAGTTGTGAAAAGGCAAAGGGGTGTTTTTTAGGCACTTTAACACTAAGGAAGAAGAATTTTAGATAAGAAATCAATGGTGATTCGAAATGAAATACATAGTTTGTCTAAATAAAAAATATGCGGGTGTATAAAAAACTACTTTTCATATTTTTTGTTTTTTCACTGTTTTCTTGTAAAAAAGAAAAGACAACAACGGGCAGGGATGATTCAGAAATCCGCTCCCGTTATTTTCAGTTAGAGAAAATCGGCTGGAAATCGCGCGAATATTCCCAAAAAGTAGACGATATCAATTTTACGGCTACCGAAGTGCCAATTCAATATTACATTTTAAAAGACCAGGGAACGACTGATCTGTTTAAAGTGGACTCCCTGTATGAAGCTAACAAACAGGAACGGGTAGTTGAGTTTACGTTCCAGCAGGATCAGGAAAAAGATCTTTTGTCCGATCAATTTACCGGATTGCCTTATGCCAATGCGGTTAAATATATGGCGTTTGCCATCAATAATGATTTTTATGTGGTTACTTCCAAAAATGATACGATACCGTGTAACGGCGTTTCCTACGAGCGCAATTATAAAATAGCACCTTTCCAGAAAGTTGTGTTGTTTTTCTCCGGTATCGATCCCAATGAGAAAATTCAATTGGTTTATAAAGACAAGTTATTCCGCAAAGGAACATTGAAGTTTAAGTTTAAAGACACATTTACAGAAATATTATTATGATTCAAAAAATCAGAACGAGTAAGGTTACAAAAGTCGTTGCTATTTATTTAGCAATGATGTTGTTTTTAGAAATGGTTCAGCCAATGGCGGCATATGCTTTAACCGCGGGTCCTTCGCAACCGGAGTTTGAGTCGTTTACTCCAATCGGAACATCGGATATGGTCGATCTGGCCAGCGGTGATTTTAACTACAATATTCCAATTATGGATGTTGGTGGTTATCCGTTAAACCTGGCATACAATTCCGGAATTACTATGGATCAGGAAGCCTCATGGGTTGGTTTAGGCTGGGATTTGAACGTTGGGCAGATTAACCGACAAATGCGCGGTTTGCCGGATGATTTCAAAGGAGATGAGATGATCTATGAAAATAACATGAAAGACAATGTGACTATCGGATCCAGTGCAAACTTCTTTTTAGCCGGATTTGGTATTGGCGAAATGGCCATTCCAAGTGTCGGTCTTGGGGTGAAGTATAACAATTACGACGGTTTTGGATTTTCGGTTAATGGTGGTTTGAGTTATCAGATCAGTGATAACCTTTCTGTAAAGATGAATATGGAATCTTCGTCTTCCGAAGGTGTTTCGGTAACACCAAGTGTGTCGTTCGAAAAGAAGAAAAGCGATAAAGATAAAAAGGATTATACTTTAACCGGAAGTGCCGGGGTAAGCTTAAACAGCCGAAAAGGACTAGAGTCGGCAATGATGTCGTATAAGTCAACCAAAAACAATACCAATCTTAAAAATGTAAGAGATAAGCGTGATGAATTGTCAGGCTCATTGTCGTTTGGGGATGCGTCTTTTACACCAACAAAACGCGTTGGAATGGTGTCGTCCAACTATATGTTTGGGATGAATATCGAAGCGGAGTTTTGGGGAGTGGAACCGGGAATGAAGTTTTCCGGATACCGAACCAGTCAGGGAATTAAAAGTTCTGAAAAATATAAAACAGAAAGAGGGTATGGTTTTGAAAACAGCTATAGTGCCGGAAGTACCGATATTTTAGATTTTAACAGAGAAAAAGACAGAACCTTTAATAAAAATACAACATCATTACCGGTTACGAACAATACCTACGATTTGTATAGTATTCAGGGACAAGGAGTGTCGGGAATGTACCGTCCCTATAAATCACAAGTAGGATTTGTGTACGATAATTATGTACAGGACGATACGAATGGAGGTAGTTTAGGTCTTGAATTTGGAGCCGGTGGAGGTATTCACTTTGGTTTCGATGCCACGATTACTAAAGGTAACAGCGCAACCGGATTGTGGGTGAGTGGTAATCCTGCTTTGGCACGATTTAGAGAGAAGGTTAATGGTAATAAAGTAGATTATGAAAAAGTGTTTTTTAAGAATATCGGAGGAAACCATGTCGATAAAGAATTAAACTTATTCAGTACGCAATTAGGAGGTTATGATCCGATTAAATTGGAAATCGGAGGTACTAAGTTTTCAAGAAATACCATTCTGAACTATTCCAGAAACGGTAGTTATATATTGGGGGGTAGCTATGTAAAAAGAGAAGGACGTCTGGGCAGAAATCAGGTTATCCAAAAATTAACCCGTGAAGAAGCGAAGAGATTTGGATTTCAAACGCAATTTAGCCCGTATTCATTAGCTGGAAAACACGATCATCATACCTCTGAGGTACGCATTATAAAAGAAGGTGGCGAACGCTATATCTTCGGACGCGCCGCGTATAACTCCGTAAAAAAAGAAGCTACGTTTGATGTAGGAAGTAATCCGGGTGTAAACTGTTCGAAAGGAATGGTAAATTATAATCCGGGAAGTGATAACTCGTCAAATAACAGTAGAGATGGCGATCAGTATTTTAACCGTATTACGACACCGGCTTATGCGCACACCTATTTGTTGACGTCTGTTTTATCATCCGATTATCAGGATTTAAAAAACGATGGTCCTACTGATGACGATTTAGGAGCCTATACCAAGTTCACCTATAATAATACACAACCGTATAAATGGCGTATTCCGTTTAAAGAGAATGTAGCCAATTATGACGAAGGATTGCGTTCCAGTAAAAAGGATAATAAAGGAAACTATCAGTATGGTGAAAAAGAAATGCTTTATATCAAAAAAATTGAAACAAAAACACATGTTGCTATTTTTGAGATTTCGGCACGTAAAGACGCCTATGGTGTAAAAGGTGAAAACGGAGGAATCGGAATGGATTCCAAATCGTATAAACTGGATAAGATTTCATTGTATTCGAAACCGGAATATTTAGCCAATCCTACAGGGGCTACACCTATTAAAGTAGCACATTTTGAATACGACTATAGTTTGTGTCAGGGTGTCGAAAACCACGAAAACGCAAATATGTCGGGAGGCGCTTACGATGGTCAAAAAGGAAAGCTGACACTTAAAAAAGTGTATTTCACCTATAAGAAATCAAATATGGGTAAATACACACCGTATACCTTTAATTATGGGTATAATCCTTCTTATGATATGAAAGCCTATGATATATGGGGGAATTACAAGCCGGTTGCGGCGAATGTAGGTTGCGGAACAAACGATGCATTATCTAATGCCGAATTCGGATATGTAGATCAAAAAGACAGAACTGCTGCAGATCAATATGCTTCTGCCTGGTTGTTAAACAACGTTAGTTTGCCATCGGGCGGTAGAATAGAGTTGAATTATGAAGCCGACGATTATGCTCATGTTCAGGATCGCGATGTTATGGAAATGTTTAAAGTGGTAGGAGCCGGTCAGGCGCCATTAACATCCCTGAGTCAGTTAAACAATACAAAACTATATGAATCATTTAACCCTTCGCGTTATTTGTACATCAAATTAGACGATTCTAATTTTGAAAACTTCCACGAGCGTTATATCAAACCAATCCAAAATGACCCGGTTTATTTTAGGTTTTTAGTGAATATGGCACCAAATGATAATGCCAAATACGATTATGTGACGGGTTATCTAAACGTGGTCAAAAATCAAACGTATAACTTTATTCAGGACGGTAACGGTGACAGTTATGCGTCTATTAAAATTGAAATGGTAAACCAGGGCGACGGTGGTAATCCGGAAGTGAACCCGATATCGAAAGCGGGTTGGTATTTCGGAAGACAAAACCTGAACCGCGTGGTTTATAGTATGAACAATGAAGAAGATACCAACAATCTTGAAGGGGTTGTGATGGAACTTATTGGCTGGCTTCCGACGTTATTGGATATTTTCAAAAGTCCAAATGGAAAACTAAAAGAAAAAGGAATCGCCAGCAAATTTATCTCCGGAAAATCATGGATTCGTTTAATGCAGCCGAACCGTGAAAAAATCGGTGGCGGTAGTCGTGTAAAAGAAGTTAAAATGCATGACGAATGGCAGATAATGACCGATAATCCAAGTGATGAGCTATACAAACAGCATTACGGTCAGGTATATAGCTATAAAACGGAACAGGGTAAAACATCGGGAGTAGCAAGCTATGAGCCGATTGGTTCTAAAGAAAATCCTTTTGTAGAACCGTTTTATGATAAAACCAGCAAAAGTTTATTGTTAGGACCTGAAACGGAAAACTATATCGAAAAACCTTTTGGAGAATCGTTTTTCCCATCACCGAAAATTACCTATAGTCGGGTAGTGGTTAAAAACCTTGAAAGAGGAAAAATATTAGGCCCGCGGAATCCTGGTGTGGTAAAACGACACGCTACAGGACATGTGGTAACCGAATTCTATACGACTTACGATTTTCCAACTGTGGTTAACTATACGCCTATGTCATCGCGTTATGATAAATCGGATATTCTGGCGAGCTTGTTAAAGATCAATGTCAGAGATCATTTAACACTGTCACAGGGATACTCGATCCATACCAATGATATGGACGGTAAAACGAAGAGCGAACGTATTTATGCCGAAGGACAAGTAGCATTTATTTCCGGAGTGGATTATAAATACAGAGAAAATCCAGGCGCACCTAAAAATCAGGGGAAACTCAACAATGTGGTTACAACCATTGACGGCGCCGGAAATATAAGCTCAAAACTGGTGGGAGTGGATTACGATGTGATCAACGACTTTAGAGAAAGTAAATCGGTAACACAAACGGCCGGTATTCACTTTAATACTGCCGGTATTCCGTTGTTTATGGTTTTCGTGATTATACCGGTTCCATTGCCAAGTTATTCGAAACACGAAAATCAGATTAGAACTGCTGTAACGACAAAAGTGATTCATAGTAGTGGTATCCTGTCGGAAAAAATAGCTTATGATGTCGGCTCTAAAGTATCTGCCAAAAATAATGCATGGGATGCCGATACCGGACAAGTATTGTTGACACAAACGACCAATGAATATAACGATAATTACTACAGCTTTAACTTCCCGGCATACTGGTCGTATAAAGGAATGGGACAGGTAGCGAAAAATATCGGATTAGAGTGTAGTATTTCCAATATAAATAACACCGATAAATATAAAATGGAAGGTTATAATGCTTCCGATTATTTAATGGATGGTGATGAAGTATGGGTTGATGGAATCAATCGATCAGAACAAGACAAAACATTTTTCGCCTGGGTTGTTAAAACGAGTGGAAGTGAATTTATGCTGATTGATCGCAATGGTTTGCGTATAACCCGGGATAATATCATTTATGGTAAAATGAAGATAATCCGATCCGGATATCGAAATATGCTGGAAGATTCCATGGCAGCCATAACATCGACTAAGAACCCGCTTTATAATTATAACGGAAACAATCAGATGGTAACGATGAAGTCAAACATCGGATACAACCCGTTTTTCTCGTCAACATTTAACGATTACAGAATCGTAAATGCATCGGCAGTAGAATACAATAATATCTGGGCAGCGCAATGTGAATGTGATTTGCCAAAGATGACCTACGAAAATGGAAACCTTGTTTTTGAATATGAAAAAGACAATAATACCAGTGACCCGGATGATATCGCCGCAAACTCGTATAATCCGTATCTGTATAATGTCTTAGGAAACTGGAGAGCCAACAAATCGTATGCGTATTTAACAGGAAGAAATTTTACGGATAACACGAATGATCAGAACCCTACACTACGAAAAACAGGTTTCTTTAATAATTTCAATTCGTTCTATGTTTATAATGCTTACACCAGACTATGGGAAAAAAGCCCTCAGTATACCAATTTTGGTAAATGGACTTTTGCGTCAGAAGTAACACAGTTCAGCCCATATGGTCAGGAAGTGGAAAACAAAGATGCGTTAAACCGTTATTCATCGGCGTTCTACGGTTATAATAACCGTTTCCCGGTTGTTGTTGCATCCAATGCAAAATATAAAGAAATGGCTTTTGACGGTTTTGAAGATTATGATTTTTCTACCTGTCCAACATCAGCTCACTTTAATTTCCAGGGACAACTGAAGCCAAATGAGATAAGTGTTTCGTCGAAACAATCGCATACCGGTAGAAAGAGTTTAAAAGTGGAGGCTGGAAAAAGTGCCCTGCTTAAAAAACAAGTTGTTTCCTGCGTTGAAGTGCCAAGTCCAGTGACGAAAATAAAACCGGTTGAAAATAAATTAGCTAAAGACATTAAAAAATAGTTGTAGTGATGATTAGTATAAAATTGAAAAATTTAGTTTTAATAGTGTTTTTACTATTGTCTGGCATGACTGTTTTGGCTCAGGTTTCTCCGGAAGAAAGACAGGCACTGGTTGATATATATAACAGTACTAATGGTAAGCAATGGAAAAACAATAAAGGCTGGGATGTCACGAATCCTAAGGCAATTGTGACTTCCTGGGATGCTGCAAAGAAAACGGGATGGTATGGTGTAACGGTTAAAGACGGACATGTTACCGATATTGTTTTAAACGACAATAATCTTGTTGGAGAATTAAAAGCAGATCCGGATGCATTTCAGGCGTTGACCCGTTTTTTAATTAATGGGAATAGAGTAACCGGCGAATTAGCCGAAGATTTGCTGGAGCCAATGGGAGAGTTGCCTAAATATATGGACAGCGCTCCAATGGCGACACAAGCTACAGTGGCTAAGAGTGTAGTGGAATCAAAGGAGACAAAGGTTGTAGCGGATAACGCAACGACAGTAACAACCGATAAAAAGCGTTGGGAATCGTGTACCAGAAATAATGTCAATTCACCGATAGTAAAAAATATATTCCTGAAGTTTATAAAATACCTGGTTAATGCTAAAAATAGTGGTGTACCGGATTACCAGATTGAAGGAAGTAACCCTCCGGAATTTAACGCATTAAAACCATTTATTACAGATCCGAATCCTAAGATATCACATTTCGGTACCGATGTTGATCCTTCTAATAATCGTTTAAGGGAAATGCGTTTTTCTTTTACTGGGGATCATGGTGAGTATGATGTTCGGCTTTACGGTGATTTTTCGGATATCGCCTATGTTAATTTTGACATTGATTTAAGTGGTTATACCGATTTTCATCATTATTTGAATTTGCAAGGAGATTATTCAGATAATTATCCTGGCTATAGAATCCATTTAAAGGAATTTGAGTTTATGCACATTGATTTCTGCCCAGATAAATTACCCGTTTGTGGTGACAAAAACAGAATGATATTATCAAGTTCTTCCGGATTGGAAACCTTGTGTTCCGGGCAATTTATTAAGGCTACTTTCTATCCTTCTATGTCCAGTGCCGATTATAATATCACGGTTCAAAATTCAAGTGGCGTTACCGTGTATGCCGGTACATATAGCGGTGCAAGTGAGGTGTATATCAATGCGCTTGAAGCGGGTACGTATACGCTTTATATGGATGTTATGAATTATGATAGCGGCTGTACATTTTCGGTTCAACAACAGTTTACGGTTCAGAATTGTGGTACTTTTTGTGCTTCTAATAACCCAAATTCGATTATTGTAAGACATTTATATATTAACCTGATAAATCATTTGGTAACCAAAATGGTGACCGATGGTATGATAGCAGATGGGTATTTTCCACCACAATTGAGTGCTTTGGCGCCGTATATTTCGGATCCGAATCCTAAAATTTATAATGCACACTTTGCAAATCACGGGGAATATTTCCGTTTTTCATTTGCCAATCATGGAAGTGATTATGACGTTTCGCTTCGATATACGCCAAATACCACTGTAACCGGTATCGATTTGTCCGGATATTCATCGGCCAATTTAGTTTCGACTATTCCGGTGCTCTTAAATACGAATGCAATGGAGCCGAATCATACGGTAAAACATATCGATTTTTGTCCGGCAACACCTGTATATTGTACGACAACGAATCCAAATGCTCCGATAATTAAAACCTTGTTTCTTAATTTGATCAATAAATTAAGATCACTCCCTATCGGTGGTGTGCCTAATGGGTATACCTGTACGGAATTAACAGCTTTGGCGCCGTATATTTCGGATGCAAATCCTAAGATTTACAACTTTATGAATTCGGGAGGATCGATATCATTCTCCTTTAATCCACACGGATCGCAGTATGATGTGGTAGTGCCTCTTTTAGGTAATTTTAGTATCACAAATGTGGAGTTCAATAATTATGTTACGTCGGATATGCAGGCGACATTCAAAACGACTTTCAGTAATGGTTCGGTAAATAACAACGGCGGAAAGGTTAAGCATATCAATTTGTGTCCGGACGAACTGTACTGTGTGTCGCACGTGGCAATCGTAGTGGACGAATCCGGATCGCTTGATGATACCGAAATCCGAAAAATCAAAAAACAACTAAAAGCATTTGTTCAGCAACAGGCCGATACGAATGATAATTTAGGAACGAATATTTATATTTCCCTGATCGGTATGTCCGACAGTGATACCTATAACAGAACCGATGCGATTATGCAGGTTAAGGTTACCAATGGCTCGACTTTAAATCAGTTTAATAACTGGATTAACGGTTTTGGTGCCCGATACGGTCAATCGGGAATCAGTCATGGTTCCGATTACTGGAACGGTGCTTTACAAAAAGCATTAAGCACTACGATGAAACCGAAGGGGGTTATTATGATCACCGATGGTTGTCAGACAGCAAATGTTTCGCAGTTGGTTAACACGATGAAATTATTTGATAATTATAGAAATCCGGCGAATCCAACAACCCCATTAACACCAAATGGTTCGCATTTATATGTACTGGGAATCGAAAATGGTTTCTATGTGGATTCAGAAACGGTAGTAAGTCAGCGAATGGCTCAAAACCAGGATCCTAATCTAAATCCAGCTTTGGTAGCACCTACGTTGCAGACTAACGATTTTGCCCGAATTGCCGCGGTTGAACATACCGATGTGATTCAAACACAAGCGGAGTCACGCCTTAGAAAATCATTAAAATTCTTATTGGGTTATCCTGCAGATCAATTCCCGGTAGCGAGTATCGATTATTTTAAGCCAGCCGATTATTATGGTCATGATAACTTTAATATCCTGGGTTCAGATGATCGTTACCTTTCGGAGAAATTGGTAGACAGTCAGATTTCTTGTGGAATCTCCATTACAAAAGATTTTTGTGAGGATTGTTATTCGTTCCAACCGGAACCCGGAAAGGAATATATCTTAAGTGCCTGGGCAAAAGAAGAAACGAACGAGCAGTTTAAAACATTTGTGAATCCTGCGATTACACTGATTTTCTATCACAACAAACAGGCATTGCCGCAACACGAAATAGCGAGAATAACGGCAACACCTTCCGGTGAAATTATCGACGGATGGCAACGCATCTTTACCAAATTTAAGATTCCGTATTCGACAACAAGTGCTATCAATAATACCATTTCAATTGGAATTGAATTAACGAATAATAGCCCGAGTATTCCGGTTTATTTTGATGATATACGGGTGCATCCTTTAAAAGGTAGTATGAAATCATTTGTATACGATCCGGAAACCTTTAAGCTGATGTCGGAATTAGACGATAACAACTACGCTACTTTTTATGAGTATGACAATGAAGGCGGACTGGTGCGTGTTAAAAAAGAAACGGAGAGAGGTGTGAAAACCATTCAGGAAACCCGTTCCGGAAGTGTAATTAAAAACTAAAGGGTAGTCATGGTACATAAAATCATTACATCCGTTTCCATCCTTTTGATGGGATGTCTCGTACAGGCACAAACCGTAGGAGAGGTTTTTAAGAAAATTACAGCCGGATACAGTATCGCACAACCGCTGCAGTATAAAACCGATTATAAACTGTTTAAAGATCATAAGTCGACTAAGGTTGAAGAAAACTATAAAGGCGTCTTTTACAAAAATGCAGAGAACGAAGTGTATATTAAAATCAACGATACGGAGATTATTAATACGAAGAAAACCAATATAAAAGTCAGCCATTCCGAAAATGCCATTGTGGTTTCGAATCCGGTTGCCAATTATTTCGGGGAAGCCGATTTTAATAAAGTATTCGAATTGTGTAAACTGAATTCGTTTAAAGATTTTAAAACCCATTGGGAAATTATTCTGGAACCGAAAGCCTATTCCGGATTGACCTATTCCAAGATCGTTTTAAATGTATCGAAAACCTATTTTATACAAAAACAGATCTTTTACTATAACACGGGAATTAATTTTTCCAAAGATTATAAAGGAACAGATGTTAATTATCCGAGATTGGAAGTGGTTTATAGCGATTATAGCAGAAAAGCAATTCCAGCTTCGGTTTTTAATACGCAAAACTACCTTACCATCTCCGGTAAGAATAGTATTGTTTTAGCTCAACGGTTTAAAAAGTACGAAATAATTGATGAACGAATTATTTCTAATAACATAAAATAAAAATCAGATATATGTATATCCCTAAGCGTTTATTTATTTTAGTATTTACATTATTTACAGCGTTTGTTTTTGGACAACAGGAAGAAACTATGGGGGGCCATAGTTCGGGTAGCCAGTTGCATAGTTTACCCATGCTTCAGGTTACCGATCCAAAATATGCTTTTTTAAGTCAGCAGAATGTTTTTACATCTGTAGATCCCGCGGTATATGTCCATTTTGGGTTTCAGGACGATTTAATTAATATGGGGGCAAATTTAGCCATATACTCTTGTGAGGTACGACTAAAAATTATGCCATTTAATAATTCGAATGGTTCTTTGAGTGCCTATAATATTACGCTAAAGATTAAACGTGATAATGTAAACGAAGCGGCAAAAATGAATGATTATGTGGTGTATAAATTACCAGGTATTCATAAAGCCAATGTTGCAGTAGAGGATATACGTTATATGGACGCAATGGATCAGGCTATCCCTTTGGTTAGTAATTCTGCGGCTTATTTGAGGCTATCGTTTAAAACGGATCGCTATTATAATATTAAAAATACAACGGTTAATCCGGTTACGAGAAGACTCATTAAGTACAATGGAATGTCGGAAATGGTGGTTAACAATGTAAGTGATGGTGCCGAAGAACTGGAAATCAACTGGACGCGTTATAATGACGCACCAGCGACGGAATATGAACTGGAATGGACCTGGGTGGATAACTTTGGGCCAAACGGTACGAAATTGTTGCCTAACCAGATTGCGTTAACAGAGCAGGATTTTAAACTGAATAGTACCAGAGTACAAACCAAAGAATTAAAGTACAGAATTCCGTTGGTGTTTTCCAAAGGATATCTGGTATACCGTGTAAGACCGGTTGGACGCTTCCTGGACGATACCAAAAAGAGCTATTTTGGAACCTGGTCTTCAGGATTGGCCGGCGCTTTCCAGAATGTAGCTAGCTGGGGTACTTTCCTTGAAATTGATGCCGATCATGAAGTAGGTAAAAAGAACTGGCAATATCAGGCATCTTTTGCCGAAGATGGTAAGAAAAAAGAGGTTGTAAGTTATTTCGACGGTACGTTGCGTAGCCGTCAAACGGTTACAAAAACCAATACCAATAATAAAACCATTGTAGGAGAATCGGTCTATGATAATCAGGGACGTGTTGCCATAGAAGTATTACCAACACCTATTGAAGCTTCCGGTATTCGCTATTACCGGGACTTAAATAAAAATGATAACGGAAAGGTTTTTACCCATCATGATTTCGATTGGGATCGACTGAATGGATTAATCTGCGAACCTATTGTGCCACCGGGAATGTCAAAAAGCTCGGGAGCCAGTAAATATTATTCGGAAGAAAATACAATACTAGGAAACTACCAGGATTATGTGCCGAATGCCAATAAATATCCTTTTTCTCAGATTGAATATACACCGGATAATACCGGGAGAATCCGAAGAAAAGGAAGCGTGGGACAAGAACTTCAATTGGGTACCGGTCATGAGATGAGTTATTTTTATCTGCAACCGGATCAGGAAGAATTAAACCGACTTTTTGGATATAAAGTTGGGGATTTCAAACGCTATAAAAAGAATGTAGTTGTCGATCCGAACAAACAGATTAGCATCAGTTATATGGATCCACAGGGAAGAACTATTGCTACCGCATTGGCCGGAGACAATCAGGAAGAACCTATGGTGTCATTAGAAGATGAAACCAATACTGCATTACACCAGAAGACAACAACGAATGTGTTGTCGAATAACGATGCCTATGCTACCGGACTAAACGGAATCCTATTGGATGGAGTACGCTTAAATAAGCAGATAGGTGTTGTTAAGGATGAAGCGCTAACCTTTAACTATGGATTCACGCATCTTACGAATAGTTATACCGACTATTGTATGGGTGGAAAACACTATCCTTTTGTCTTTGATTGGATCATCAGACTTATGGACGATTGTGGGAACGATTTATTACTCAGACGAGGCGGCGGGCCTCCTAGCTATATGCGATTAGGAGTGGTAAACCTAAATTTGTTTACACCCGCGCCACCAATGGCGTTTAGTACTGTCGCTGGGACGGGTGTGTTAAAAATCGGTTCGTATACTTTGAATAAAGATATCCGGGTGAATCAGGCCGCTTTAGAGCAATATGCGGATGATTATATCACATTACTAAAACAAGAGACCAATGTGTGTTATCCGGATTTGGGAGCCTTTACGGTCGATATTAACGAAGAAGACTGTCACGTGACGTGTAGAAGTTGTGAAGAAGCGCTGATTTGTACCTATTTGACACCACAGGAATGTGCAGCATATAGAACAACGTTTCCTGCTGGTACAGACGAAAGTGTATTGGGTGACATCAATGTAAGAGAATATTATGTCTTACTTGCCGAACGAAAATATGTAATCGACAATCTGAATACCAATTTCGGAGGAAGTTCATTTGCTTATAATGGATCACTATTTGTGGATCAGAATGGACTTGTTTCACAGTATACAATCAATATATATGTGACTCGTTTCAAAAAGGAACTTAGAGCAATGTTAGATGGTTGTAGAGAATTGTGTATACAACCGGGAGATACCTGTAATATCAATACCAGCATATTGTTGTCGGATGTTAGTCCGCACGGGCAATACGGATCAATTTCGGGAATCGATTTTCCAACGGCACAACCGGGTGGAACAACAACACCTGCGACTAGTGTAGATGATACCTTGAGTTTGTTTAATGAAGACAACCAATTGTTATATGGTGGTTCTTCGACACAGACGTATGTCGATTTGGATACCGGATTAACCGTTACACAAAATGTATCGAACTACAACTGGAGAAGACCGGCAACACCATATATGGATGATAATGGTGACTTTGCAAAGGTTAAAGTCGAAAGAATCAATTATAATACTTATATACCGGAAGTAATGCCTTCGGCTAGTGTCGAAGATGATCCACTGGATCCTACTTCAAATAATAAA
The DNA here is from genome assembly GCF_001898245.1 of Flavobacterium sp. 40-81. Lineage (NCBI taxonomy): Bacteria > Pseudomonadati > Bacteroidota > Flavobacteriia > Flavobacteriales > Flavobacteriaceae > Flavobacterium > Flavobacterium sp. 40-81. The sequence goes on along the minus strand of NZ_MKTM01000010.1, from coordinate 6,933 downwards.
TATGTACGTCCGCAATATTTAAGAAATGTAACGGATTTTGTCAATAACTGGCAAGCAAGCTGGGCAGAAGCGTTATTGCCATACCACCCGGAATACCAGTATCTGAAATACAATAAAGCAATTTGTGCTAAAACAAATTCAGCCGGAGATAATTCAGATAGCTTTGATGAGAAACTTAAAGGCATGGATTATACCAATGTCTTTACAACAAATGGAATAGTACAAAATTTAGTCAATATTACGGCTAATGACCCTTTCTATAACAGTCAGATTACAACAATGCCTGCACAGGGTATTTCGTACGAGGTAGAAACGGCTGCTGATTTTAACCTGAGAAGGAATTTATTGCAGGAAGCGATGAATACGAATTATGAGGGTATTAAATTGGCTAATAACGCACGATTGAATATGCTTCAGATGGCGTATTATACGACTGTCTTTGGTAATGGAATTGCGCCGGCTTCTGTATATCAGAGTTTGGTTACGACTCCGGTTAACCAGTTGCTTCCAATTCTTAATGCGCTGAATCCAAGTGAAAAAGAGCGTGTTTGGAAGAGCTTTATGAATAACTATATCGCGTTTAAACAAAAAACGAGAACGGTATATTCCCATATGTTTGCTTTACGAAATAGTGGTTATAACGGTTGTATTGGCGACGTACAGAACGTTGATACCTTTGTAACACTATTTGAAAAATATAATACGACAAGTAATTATACTAACCTTTTACAGCGAATCAACCAGGCTTTTGCAACTCCGGTTCCAACAACACCTGCCGGTACGATACTGGCTTGTTCTACAACTACAGTGGGTTACTATAAAAACAAAGAAAAACGATTTATATCGGCAGATTACGGCTTTAACTCCGGTGTTCCGGGAGCACAGGCAATTGCTGATGCTACTGCCGATGCGGATGCACATACGTATCAGCAAACCGGAAAATGTCCATTATTAGTGGACACGGAAAGTTTATTAAAAGGATTGATCAATCCTTCTTTCCAGAGTCAGGGATTGTTACTTTACGGTTTTAATGCGTACAGTATGCCGATGTTAACACCGGATTTATTTAATTCGGTATTGTTAGACCCGGCTGCTTATGCGGCAAACCCGCAAAATGTTACCATTAATGGAAATATTGTAAATGGGGGAGCGAGTTTGAATCTTACTTTTAATACAGCGAGCGGTAGTATTGCACAACCAATCGAACTTAGAATTCTAACACAATCTTTAGCTATAGGTTACTATATGAATGGCTGTAACGAAACGTTACCAGCTCCTACATGGACGGCTTATAATACAAACTTTAAGATTGTTGATTTCAAGAACATTTATTATGTACCGGGATCATTTAATCCAGCCAATAATACCTATAAATTCCAGATTGTTGCGGTTTTAAAAAGACTTACGGGAACAAGTTGTCCGGCTCTAGAAGAGATAGTACTTGAAGGAACTATTAAAGCGGCTATCGGACAATGTAGTTTTGGTGATTCGGCTGGAGAAACAGGTGAAAATTGCGACAAACGCGTGCGTTTTGAAAAAGCATTGGTACGTGTTATGAATGCTTTAAAAGGAACAAATCCAAATATTCCGGGACAGTTGTTTACGTCTGGTGTAGCCTTAAATGGCGCTCCAAATGATAAGTATACCTATGGTAGCAGTGTTATGCCGGAGGTATTAAGCGACTTGGCATTAAATTCGACCTGGTCGTGTAGTGTGAATACCAGTTTTACCGTTAACGGTCCAACTCCATTTACGATTTATAATCTGGTGAACGAATCCGGAAACCCATCTTTCCTTCCGGGCTCTTTTTATAGAGTAACGGGAATAAAGATTGAAAAAAATATGGTGAATGGTGTTGCAAGTGGTGATGACAAAATTGCAATCAGCTATCTGGATCTAAAAGATCAGGTGTTTACCTTAAATGGACGTATCACACCATTAAACTATAGTTGTATCTGTACGGAAGAAGTTTCTCAGATGCAAGTTGCTGGTGCTAATTTCTTAAACCTGACGAATCATCTTTGGAGTGTAGGAGGCAATTCCGGACCATTTTTACCAAGTATTATAGCAGATGGATATAATCCGGTTGAAATGCAGGCTGTAGCACCTTACATTATTGGTAACAATCCAACGGTGAACCAGTATACAACCAGCTGGTCTAACGGATTATCAACCCAAAGTGGAATTAAGTTTAATTTCTTTGCCGGTTCATCGGCATGTCAATTTGAGCTTCCTCTTTATACTTATCCAAAGAGAGGGGGGACTTTTAACACTTACGTCCAGAGTATTACGCATTTTTCCAACTTTAAGATACTTCAGGATTTAGGCAATAATACGTATGCTTTTAGTGTTTTTGTACATCATGGTCCGTTTTCGGATGGTGACCGATTCGGGTCGACTTTTCCGGCTGGAATTCAGGAAGCTTATGGTACGATAAGCTGCCTTCAGCAAGCGTTCTGCGAAGAAGAATTTGGGGTAACGAATGCATTGACATCCGTATTAAAGGATCTTATACAAAAGCAAACTGTAGCCGATGGGTCTACAGCTAACGGATTACCGGCTTTAAATACGTATGTTCAGTTATCTGGAGCGGCTCCGTCAGCCAGTATCAATAACTTCTACAAAGTAGAAAATAGTGCCACTTCTCAAATTGGATTTACGTTTGCTAAAGAATCAGAATGTGAGGTAGTGTTTACGGTACCGGGTGCTTCATTTGCAAATGTTACGAATATTTCGGGATTGTCATTTACCAATACACAATCGGGTAATTTTACAGCTACGGTTACAACGAATACCGGAGCACAAATTGTTGCCAACGGTACCAGTAAATGCATTACTGCACGAAAATGTAATTCAGTAATTCAGGTGCCTTGTACATCTTGTATACCGTCTACCGTTCCTCCGATGGCTTGTGTGGATAAATGGTTCCAGTTCCGCGATATAATGGATATCGTACAAGGGTATCAAATGCCGGATCATTTGGCTCAAGATGCGAAATATTTCTGTGAAGCCAACTTAGGATATCTGGTTACAGATTATATCCATTATTTGAATATAACGGGAGCTTACGATGTTAGTATGCCGAGCTTTATAACGATAAGTGAATTCGGAGCAACCAATTTGAATTATGGTTATAATGGTACCCAAATGGTTATTAATGCCTATGGAACGTATTTGATGTCGCATCCGTTTATCGAGTGGAGTGAATTCGTAAATCAATATGTGACGGAAAATAAAATTTGTCCTCCGGCACCTATGGTACCAACCATTAATTTGGAAGTAGATAATATTCCTACCCCTTGTGAGATTTTTGTACACTCGGTACAACAGACTTATTTACAGGAATTAATGGAGCAATATTTTGCTACGAAACGAGAAGAATTTAAACAAAAATATATTCAGGCTGCTATCAGCGGATTACAGGAGTCGATGACAAAAGTATCTTATGATAAAGAATACCAGTATACATTATACTATTATGATCAGGCAGGAAACTTAGTGCAAACAGTTCCACCGCAAGGGGTATCCCGATTAGCACCCGGAGCCGACAGTACTATTAATACTGTTCGAAACGCGACGCCTGAAGAAGAGCAACAGGTTGTAAACGGTATCGTGGTAGATCCTAATCACACGATGAAAACGGCATACCGTTATAACTCCCTGAATCAGCTGGTATGGCAAAAAACACCGGATGGTGGTGAAACGCGATTTGCTTACGATCAGTTAGGACGTATTATTGCCTCACAAAATGCAAAACAGGCGGCGATGCCAAAACCAAGATTTAGTTACACACGTTATGATGGTCTGGGACGTATTGTGGAAGCTGGAGAATACGAGCCTCAGCAAGCCTATATTAATGAGGAAGGAAACGTTATAATTGGAGGTTCTCCGGTAAGCGATCTGGAAACATATAATTATAAACGCTATGAGGTAAACCGAACACTTTATGATACTCCGGTTGTAAATAGTACCAGTTGGTTTGAATCGTATTCCGATAATAATAACCACAAAAGAGTTACTGCTATACTAACGTATAACATCATGGAAGATGGTGTAAACTTTGATGAACAGGAAATCATCGCGAATGACCGATATGATAATGCTGTTTTGTACGATTATGATATCCATGGAAATGTAAAAGAACTTATTTATCATACGAATAAAGAGATCTTAAAAAGTTTAAACCAGGATGTCAAAAAAGTTATTTATGATTATGACCTGGTGAGTGGAAACGTGAATAGTGTTACGTATCAGCCTAAAAAAGCGGATCAGTTTATTCACCGTTATGAATATGATGCCGATAACCGTATTACACAGGTTTATACCAGTAAAGATAAAGTTGTATGGGAAAAAGAAGCGAAGTACGACTATTACGAACATGGTCCTTTAGCGCGACTTGTAATTGGAGATAAGCAAGTTCAGGGATTGGATTATTTCTATACGCTTCAGGGATGGCTTAAAGGGGTAAACTCGGAAAAATTAGGAACGGTAATAAAAAGTTATTATTCAACCAGTGATATTGGCCATGACGGAAGTACTCAGAATGGTACCGGTAAAGATGCATTTGCATTTGCACTTCATTATTTTAGAGGCGATTATGCTTCCAGACATCATGTTGTAAATGGCGTTGATAATTCACTTCTGTATTATACCAATACCTTAAATTTAGGAGGTGATAACAATTTATATAATGGAAACATTAAAGCGATGGTTACCTCTTTAATGAATCCAACGCAGGCAAATTTATTATCACAGTATAATTATTACAGATATGATCAGCTAAACAGACTTAAGGAAATGAATTCCTTTAGTGTTAGTGATTTCTATAATGAAAGTTCCTATCGTTCGAATTATTCGTATGATAGAAATGGAAATATAATGACATTAAACCGTTGGGCACCAAGATCAGTTGGCTTGGGCGCAGTCGATTTAATGGATGAGTTAACATATCATTATCAGGATGGAACAAACAAGCTGACACAGATCAACGATACTGTTCCAAATGATGCATTTACCAACGACATCTCGAATCCGAATGATACCTCCTTGGATATTGATAACCAGGATAAAAACAACTATCAGTATGATGAGATCGGTCAGTTGACCCGTGATGAAAAAGAAGGCTTAAGTATTAGCTGGAGAGTGGATGGAAAAGTGAAATCGGTAACCAAAGCAAACGGAACTGTAATTGATTTTGAATACGATGGTTTAGGAAAAAGAATTGCTAAAATTGTTACCAATGGAAACGATGTGACCACTACGTTCTACCAACGCGATGCACAAGGAAATACATTGAGTACCTATGAGATGATCAAGAGATGGGGACAACCGATTAAATACTACCTGATTGAGCAGGAGATTTACGGAAGTAGTCGTCTTGGAGTTGAAAAAGGAAGAAAAGAGCTTAATGCGGATACCGGAAGAGGAATCGCTTTACGAATGGATGCGCTTGTTGCTACGGCACAAATTGCAGACAATGTTTCGCAGGCGTTATTAACAACACCGTCTTCTATTTGGGGATTATCGTTTAGCGGAAATAACAATGTTACTTGGGGCGATGGCGACAAGAGCATCAATTTCTTCGATCAGGGCGGAAAAACACAAGAATTTGAAATCAGAACGAATTTCAAAATTGTTGGAGGCTCAGCGATGACAGTCAATCAAAATCATGCGTTAGTAACTTTAGACGGTGCCAGAAGACCGGAATATAAACAATGGGATAATAGTATTGCGCGTATTGTGATTAAGAGAAATGCCAATGGTGCCTATGTGCCGGCATTAGAAGTTGAAAAGTATACCAAAAGGTTCCACCGTTATAAACCGTTTTTTGTTTTCCACAGACGTTGGAATTATAGAAACTATAAAACCGTTTGGACCTATGAGTTGAGAAATGCGATACCGGAAACAGAATGGAATTTCCATGCGAAGGTATCGGTAAGTGGCGATAGTTTTAGCCCTCAGTTTACGATTAACGGAAATGTTTACACGTCGCGAGATTTTATAACGAATGTAAATCAAGAGTTAAACGGGCCGGAATCTGGAGATACAAGAGAATTCCCGGAGCCAGATCCTGTTTCGAATACTTTAGGTAAAACCGCAAAAACATACGGAAATGTTGACGGGAACTATTTTGGAAATTCGTTCCAGGGAGTACCTGTTGAAATGTGTGATTTTACGTACACAGTGAATAATGGTCAGGGCTCAGATAATACTCCGGTATATGTCTTCCCGTTTGATGAAGGACCGGTTGGACAGCCTACGGCAACCAATAATTTGTTGACCATGACAAGAAATGGTGTTCCGTATACGCAATCGTATTGTGGGCCTACAGCATTAGATTCTGATGGTGACGGAATTCCGGATTCGATGGATAACTGTCCGAATAAATTTAACCCGGATCAGAAAGATTCTGACGGTGATGGTGTTGGAGATGTTTGTGATAACTGTGTGAATACGTACAATCCAAACCAGGCCGATACCGATGGTGATGGTAGAGGAGATGTTTGTGACAACTGTATTAACAATCCGAACTACAATCAGATTGACACGGATGGTGATGGTAGAGGAGATGCTTGTGACAACTGTAGAACGATTTACAATCCAGGTCAGGAAGATGCTGATGGAGATGGTATTGGAGATGTTTGTGAAGGATTGGATCAAGGGCAGGGTACATCTGCAGCAATTGGAACACCGGTTACAGCCTATCGTTTTGTAGGAGATAAAAACTACGAATTATCGAACCATTTAGGGAACGTTCTTTCCGTAATTACAGACCGTAAACTAATAGGACGTTATAATACGAGTTATCTGTTTTTACCAGATGTAATTTCATATAATAATTACTATCCGTTTGGGATGCTGGTACCTAACCGCCATGAAGCCTCAGAATCATATCGTTACGGGTTTAACGGAATGGAAAAAGATGATGAGTTA
>NZ_MKTM01000009.1:172407-176040 GCF_001898245.1 Flavobacterium sp. 40-81 | reverse complement strand
GCCGTTGGAGCCACCGGAGCTACAGTATCGTTTACGTTGATGGTTTGTGATACAGAAGCACTGTTGCCACAGGCATCCACAAAGGTCCAGGTACGGGTAATGATATAAGAACCTGGACAGGTACCTTGAACCGTGGCATCCTGTCCTTGTACGGTAATTTCACCGGAACAGTTATCATTAGCGGTCAGACTGATCATCACCGGTACGTCAGTACTACAGGCAACAGTTATATTCGCTGGCGCTGTTGGTACTACCGGAGCTACAGTATCATTTACATTAATGGTTTGCGATACAGAAGCGCTATTGCCACAGGCATCCACAAAGGTCCAGGTACGGGTGATTACATAAGAGCTTGGACAGTTACCCTGAACGGTTGTGTCTTGCCCTTGTACGGTGATTTCACCGGAACAATTATCATTAGCGGTCAGGCTGATCATCACCGGTACGTCAGTACTACAGGCAACAGTTATATTCGCTGGTGCTGTTGGTACGACCGGAGCTATAGTATCGTTTACATTGATGGTTTGCGATACAGACGAACTATTGCCGCAGGCATCCACAAAGGCCCAGGTACGGGTAATGATATAAGAGTTAGGACAATTGCCTGGAACAGAAGAATCTTGCCCTTGTACGGTGATTTCACCGGAGCAATTATCATTAGCGGTCAGGCTAATCATTGCCGGTACGTCAGTACTACAGGCAACAGTTATATTCGCTGGCGCTGTTGGCACTACCGGAGCCACGGTATCATTTACATTAATGGTTTGTGATACTGACGAACTGTTACCACAGGCATCTACAAAGGTCCAGGTACGGGTAATGATATAAGAACTTGGGCAATTACCTTGAACAGTGGAATCCTGTCCCTGTACGGTGATTTCACCGGAACAGTTATCATTAGCGGTCAGGCTGATCATCGCCGGAACATCAGTACTACAAGCTACTGTTATACTTTCAGGAGCAGTTGGCACTATCGGAGCCACGGTATCATTTACATTAATGGTTTGCGATACAGACGAACTGTTTCCGCAGGCATCCATAAAGGTCCATGTTCTGGTAATGATATAAGAACCTGGGCAGTTACCTGGAACCGTGGCATCCTGTCCTTGAACGGTAATTTCACCGGAACAATTATCGTTAGCGGTCAGGCTAATCATCGCCGGTACATCGGTACTACAGAACTGTTTCCGCAGGCATCCATAAAGGTCCATGTTCTGGTAATGATATAAGAACCTGGGCAGTTGCCTGGAACAGAAGAATCTTGTCCCTGTACGGTAATGGCACCGGAACAATTATCATTAGCGGTCAGGCTGATCATCGCCGGAACATCAGTACTACAAGCTACTGTTATACTTTCAGGAGCAGTTGGCACTATCGGAGCCACGGTATCATTTACATTAATGGTTTGTGATACTGACGAACTGTTACCACAGGCATCTACAAAGGTCCAGGTACGGGTGATTATATAAGAATTCGGACAGTTACCTTGAACAGTTGTATCCTGTCCCTGTACGGTAATGGCACCGGAACAATTATCATTAGCGGTCAGGCTAATCATTGCCGGAACATCAGTACTACAAGCTACGGTTACGTTTGCCGGAGCAGTTGGAGCTACCGGAGGTATAGTATCACTAACTGTAAAAGTTGCCTGAGTAGTAGCTGTATTGCCGCAAGCATCTGTTGCCGTAAAGATTACAACAACACTTTGAGAGCAATTGTTTGTCAGCGGACTAAAGTTGTTGGTCCAGGTAACGGTACTGCAATTATCGTTAGCATTGGCGCCACCATTGGTGTTTAACCAGTTTTGTAACTGGGATTGGTTGCCCTGACCATCACAACTCACCGCTAAGTTTTGTGCTTGTGCGGTGATTGTAGGCGGGATGTTGTCCAGTACGGTGATAATCTGGTTCTGACTGGCAGCCGTATTTCCACAGGCATCAGTTAACGTCCAGGTTCTGGTTATAGTTTTAGAACCAGGACAATTACCATCGGCGATTACATCGGTATAAGTGGCTTGCAATGCTGTTGAACAATTATCGGCTTCATTGGTTACATCGCCGGTTACAGCAATAGAAGCATCATAACTACAGTTTGCATTGGCATAAATGGTTGTATTAGCCGGAGCAGTAAACGTTGGTGGAATAGTATCGTTTACATTGATGGTTTGCGATACAGACGAACTGTTTCCGCAGGCATCCATAAAGGTCCATGTTCTGGTAATGATATAAGAACCTGGGCAGTTGCCTGGAACAGTTGTATCCTGTCCCTGTACGGTAATGGCACCGGAACAATTATCGTTAGCGGTCAGGCTAATCATCGCCGGTATATCGGTACTACAGGTAACAGTTATATTCGCTGGTGCTGTTGGTACAACCGGAGGAACAGTATCGTTTACATTGATGGTTTGCGATACAGACGAACTGTTTCCGCAGGCATCCACAAAGGTCCAGATACGAGTGATAACATAAGAGCTAGGACAGTTGCCTTGAACAGTGGAATCCTGTCCCTGTACGGTAATGGCACCGGAACAGTTATCATTAGCGGTCAGGCTGATCATCGCCGGAACATCGGTACTACAGGCAACAGTTATATTTGCTGGTGGTGTTGGAACCACCGGAGCTACAGTATCATTAACGTTGATGGTTTGCGATACAGACGAACTATTGCCGCAGGCATCCATAAAGGTCCATGTTCTGGTAATGATATAAGAACCTGGGCAGTTACCTAGAACAGTGGAATCCTGTCCCTGTACGGTAATGGCACCGGAACAGTTATCATTAGCAGTCAGGCTAATCATCGCCGGTACGTCAGTACTACAAGCTACTGTTATATTCGCTGGTGCTGTTGGTACTACTGGAGCTATAGTATCATTAACATTGATGGTTTGCGATACAGATGAACTATTGCCGCAGGCATCCACAAAGGTCCATGTTCTGGTAATGATATAAGAACTTGGGCAGTTACCTGGAGCGGATACATCTTGTCCCTGTACGGTAATGGCACCGGAACAATTATCATTAGCAGTCAGGCTAATCATCGCCGGTATATCAGTACTACAGGCTACGGTAACATTTGCCGGAGCGGTTGGAGCCACCGGAGGTATAGTATCACTAACCGTAAAGGTTGCCTGGGTAGTGGCTTTATTGCCACAGGCATCGGTAGCGGTAAAAATAACAACAACGCTTTGAGAGCAGTTATTGGTTAGTGGACTAAAGTTGTTGGTCCAGGTAACGGTACTGCAATTATCGTTAGCAGTGGCACCACCATTGGTGTTTAACCAGTTTTGTAACTGGGATTGGTTGCCCTGACCATCACAGCTAACCGCTAAGTTTTGCGCTTGTGCGGTAATTGTAGGCGGGATGTTGTCCAGTACAGTAATAATCTGGTTTTGGCTTGCCGCTGCATTGCCGCAGGCATCGGTTAACGTCCATGTTCTGGTTATGATTTTAGAGCCTAGACAGTTGCCATTAGCAACAGCATCTGTATAAGTGGCTTGCAATCCTGTCGAACAATTGTCGGCTTCATTAGTTACATCGCCGGTTACAGCAACAGAAGCATCATAACTACAGTTTACATTGGCATAAATAGTAGTATTGGCCGGAGCGGTAAACGTTGGCGGAATAGTATCATTTA